>NZ_JBSGEL010000035.1:0-85486 GCF_053602875.1 Kitasatospora sp. NPDC004289
TGGAGCAGCTGGTCTGAACCGACGGTGGTGCCCGGCCCCTGCGGCCGGGTACCACCGTGCGGTCAGGGCTCCCGGCGACCCGTCAGACCGGCGGGGGCGGCCGGGAGTCCGAGCGCCGCCAGGTCCTGCCGGGCGGCGGCGGTGAGCGGGACGCCCCAGGCCAGGTAGAAGGCGGTCAGGTCCTGACTGGCCACCCGGCTGGTGGTCAGTGAGAGTCCGGCCCAGCGGTCGGTGCCCGTCGGCGGGTCGACCCGCACCGCGTGCTGGACGGCCGGCCAGAAGCCCTCGCCGTACTCGAGCGTCAACTGCTGGAGCATCACCAGCTGTTCGAAGGCGCCGAAGTCCGACCCGTAGGAGACGCCGGACCGTCCGAGCTTCGGCAGCGCGGTGTCGTAGGCCTTCTCGGCGACCAGCCGGGAGGGCCGGCCGAGCGCCTTGGCCACCGCGAGGGAGTGCAGGTTGACCGAGACCTCCGTCAACTCACCCGGCTTGACCGCCCGTTGCTGCCGGTGGTGGCCCTGCTCGTGCCAGACGCCCCAGCCCGCCGAGGCGCCGTCGGCGATCCAGGAGGCGGAGTCGTCCTGGAAGCCCATGTAGTCGTTGGTGGCGAAGGCGGCCCCGGCCCGCCGCTCCACCTCCACGTAGTGGAAGGGGAACACCCCGGGCGAGTCCGGCCCCGGCGCGGTGCTCGCGTCGGCGGCCCCGGGCGGGGTGAGCCCGGCGGAGGCGTCCTCGATCGCCCGGGCGCACTCCAGGTGCCGCAGCACCGGCTCCGGCGAGGCGGCCGCATACCGGGCGGCACCCTCCCGGGTGAGCGTCACCACCGTCCGACCGGCCACCAACTCGGCGTAGCGGGTGGGGCGTTCGGCCAGCAGGGTGCGCCACTCGGCGGCCGTGGTGCGGCCCAGCACGAAGACCGGGGCGGCCTGGCCGCCGTCCAGGGTGACGGTGACCCGGTCGGTGGCCGCACCGTCGAAGGCGAGGTACACCATGCCGCCGCGGTGGTCGTGGACCGGGGTGGAGCCGCTGGTGGCGACCGGGTAGCGGCGGGCGGAGACCAGCCGGGAGCCGACCGGCGGGCCGACCAGCACCCGCAGGCTCCCGGTGGCCGGGGCCCCGGTGACGGAGACGGTGAGCGTCCCGCCGGGCGGCAGGTGGAGACCGGTCGGCCGGATGTCGGAGGGCAGTTGGTCCAGCCCTTGGCGCTGCCGCTCCTGCTCCGCTGAGGGCAGGCCGGTGAGGGTGACGGCGTAGGGCCGGCCCGGTACCGGCGGGACGAAGGGCGGCAGGCCGTCCGGCCCGGTCGGGCTCGGACAGGCCGGGGCGGTGAGCACGGCCTCGGGGCTCGGGGCGGACTCGGCGCCGTCGGCGGAGACCGCGGTCACGGTGTAGCGGTGCAGGCCGCCCGGCCCCAGGCCGTCGTCCCGGAAGCTGCGCCCGGTGGTCACGCCGATCCGGCCGCCGTCGCGGCGGACGGCGTAGCCGGCCGGGGCGGGGCCGCTCGGGGCCGGCCAGGAGAGGGTGGCCGAGGTCGGTGAGGCGGCCTTGGCGGTGGGGGCGCCCGGAGCGGCCTGCACCCCGGCCGGGCCCGGTAGGTCGGTGGCGGGGACCGCGGCCCAGGACTGGTTGGCGCCGCCGTTCGCCCCGTACAGCCCGGCGGTGCCGGAGGAGCGGAAGTGGTCGAGCGCGAGCGTCGGGTCGGCGGCCCAGCGCAGCACGCCGGTGGCCGGGTCGTACTGCCAGCGGGCCCGGTCGGAGCCGTTGCTGACGGGGCGTCCGACCACGCTCCGGTCGGCGGTGACGTCCAGCACGGGGTACGGCGTGGTGGTGGACTGCACCCGGCCGTCGGAGGTGACCGTCCAGCGCTGGTTCGCCGGGGTGGGCGCCCCGTTGAGGGAGGCGCAGGGCTCGACGGTCAGGGTGCGGACCGGGGTCGGCACCGGATCGAGGGTCAGACAGCGGTTCTCGGTCCGCAGTTCGGTGGCGGTGCCGGTGGGCGGGGTGGTGGCCGTGACGGAGGGGGAGAAGGACCACTGCTGGTTCTCGCCGCCGTGCGGGGCGTAGAGCGAGGCCCGGTCCGCGCCGGTGTTGAAGTCCAGCACGTAGCGCGAGCCGTCCTGCCAGCCGAGGCGGCCGGTGGTGGTGTCGTAGGTCCACGGCCCGGTGGTCGCACCGCCGGAGCCGGTCACCGGGACGGCGGCCGTCAGCGCGCCGGAGACGGGGGCGCTCCCGGCGGGCAGGCCGAGCGCCAGGCCGCCGGGCAGGGCGCTGAGCAGCAGGCCCTGCCCGTCCAGCCGCCACTGCTGCCCGGCCGGGGTGGGCTCCCCGTACTGCGAGGCGCAGGAGCGCAGCCGTACCTCCCGGGATTCCTCGACGGTCAGGCACTGGCCGTAGGCGCGCAGCTCGGACCAGGGTCCGGCGGCCCGCGGCGGCGCGGCAGGCGGAGCGGCGGCGAGCAGCGGCAGGAGGGCCAGGCAGGAGGCGACGGGACGTCTCAGACGGCGGGGGAGGTGCACGGTTCCACCTTTACAAAAAGGGACAAAAGGGGACATGGCTGCGACCAGGATCACCGCACCCGTGGCTGAGGCACCGTCACCACAGCCCCCTGACCTGTGGAATCATCCCGTCGGAGGGGCCGGAAGTCGTCTACTCTGTCCGCCATGGCGACTGATGAGCTCCGCGCGGACGGGCCGGTGACGGCGTGGAACACGAGCTGCGGGCGGTGCGAGCAGGCCGACGGGCTGAGCCCGTTCACGGAACGGCGCACCTCGGTCACCGGGACCAGGGGCGTGCTGCGCTTCCTCGGTGCGGCGGTGCTGACGGTCACGGCCGTCGAGCTGCTGCTGCTCGGGAGCCCGACGGCCGCCACGGTCCTGCTCGCCCTCGCCGCCACGGCCGCGGCGGGCTGCGCGGTGGCGGTGCGCCGGGCCCGGGGGGAGACCGTCACCGTCCTGCACTGCCCGCACTGCCTGACCCGCACCGAGGTCTGAGGCGCCCCCGGGGAGTCCGGGAACGGCGGCGCGGGCCGCTCCCCCCGGAGAGGGGGAACGGCCCGCGCGGTGGGGAGCGGGTCAGCCCGTGAGGTCCGGGCGCTGGGTGACCCGGACCGCGTTGAGCAGGGTCTTGCCGTTGGCGGCGACGAAGCGCACGTCCAGACGGCCGTCGGTGACGGTGGCCGTGAAGGTCTGGGTGAGGGCCGTCCTGGTGCCGGACTTGAGGGCGATGTCCAGGTTGGGGATGACCTCCTTGTCCTCGATCAGCACGTCGAAGACCCGGGAGTTGGGCGACTTGCGGTCCAGCTCGGCGAAGTCCAGCTCGACGGTGTAGACGCCGTTCGGCACCTTGTCGAAGGCGTAGCCGTACATGCCCTCGCGGGCGGTCTGGAAGCGCTTGGGGTCGGCGGTGCCGGCGATGGCCTCCCGGGTGTCCTTGACGCCGGAGCGGCCCTGGTAGCCGTAGGAGCCGGCGGCGTACTCGCGGTCCTTGGTCCAGGTGTCGCCGAGCGAGTCGGTGAGGGTGCCCGAGGCCCCGGCGTCCAGGGCCACCTGGTAGGCCGGGACGACCAGGGTGACGGGCACCGTCAGCTGCGGGGCCCGGCCGCTCGCCGAGCGGACCAGCAGCTGGGCGGTGAGGACCGTGCCGGGCGTGACGCCGGTCGCGTCCAGCGCCAGGGTGACGGTCTGCTGCCCCCCGGTGGGCAGTTGACCGGCGGCCGGGGTGACCTTGAGCCAGGCCGCGTCCACCGCCTCGGTGACGGTGAACGCCGTCGCCGCACCGGAGTTGGCGAGCTGGAGGGTCCGGCTGCGGTTCTGCCCGGCCGGGACGACGGCGGTCAGGCCCGGTACGGACGCGGTGACCCGGCCGGTGGCCAGTGCGGTGGCGGGCCGCTGCACGGTGCCCGCGGTGACGGTGAACGGCGTACCGGAGGTCACGTAGTCGGGCGCCGCCACCTCCAGGGAGTAGTCCCCGGCGGCGGGCTGGACCAGGTAGCCGCCGTCGGTGCCGCTGACGGCGGTGCCGGCCGTGGCCCCGGCGGCTGTGAGCAGCTTGACGGTGGCTCCGGCCAGCGGCTTGCCGTCGTTGGCGTCGGTCACCGTGCCGCGCAGCAGACCGGTCCGGACCGGACGGAAGGTGAGCGCCAGACCGTCCGTCACCGATGCGGTGTTGAAGGAGTACTGGAAGCCGTCGGTGCCGGTGGCGTTCTCCAGGCCGACGGTGGCGCCGTTGCCGTTCGTGGGCGCGGCGCCGACGTCCTTGTACCGGTAGGTGAAGCTGCCGTCCTCCCCGATCGCCACCGAGAAGGAGAGCCGGGTGGTCTTGGCCGCGTAGAAGGCGGCGTTGCGCCACTCCACCACGAAGGTGCGGTTCGGCGCGGTGCCGGTGGTCGCGGTGTAGACCCCCGACTGGGCGTCCAGCCAGAGGTCGTCCCAGAACGGGTAGAGCGCCGCGTTGGGCAGCGAGGCCGAGGGCAGCGCGGTGTTGGCGTACACCGTGGAGGAGGCCGGGAAGGAGACGTGGCCGTCGGTGGAGAGGTACGCCGAGGTGTACACCGAGCCGTACAGGGCGACGGGGAAGGGGAGTTGGACCTGCTCGGCGGCGGTGTCGCCGGTCAGCGCCAGCTTGGTGGTGCCGGGCGTCCAGCCGCCGGTGGCGGCCGCGCAGGTGTAGCCGAAGGTGTCGCTGCGCACCGGGAGTTCGATGTCCAGCGCGGTGTCGGCGGCCAGCGCCACGTGGCGCCTGGCCTGGTCGGCGCAGCGGTACGGGGAGCTCGCGGTGAGGTCGTACTCGCCCAACGGGAGGGCGAGTTGGTAGCGGCCGGCGGCGTCCGTGGTGGCGCTGACCGGGGTGCCGGCGGCGGTGACCACCGAGCCGGCCGCCGGGGCGCCGCCGCTGCGGACGGTGCCGGAGACGGTGGCGCTCGGTGCCTGCTGCACGGCGAAGTCCCGGCTCACGGTCTGGTCGGCGACCACCGTCACCTCGGCGGTGGCGGCCAGGTAGCCGTACTTGGAGACCGTCAGGGTGTAGGCACCCTCGGCGAGGTTCGCCAGCGCGTATCCGCCGTCGGCACCCGTGGTGGCGGTGCGGTCGCCGCTCGCGCCGTGCACCAGCACGGTGGCCCCGGCCAGGGCCGAACCACCGGACGTGACGAGGCCGTTGACCGCGCCGACCGGCCCGTGCGGGGCGGCCGAGACGGCCGCGAAGGCGTCCAGCTTCCCCTCGCCGAAGACGTTGTTGCGGGCCGCGGTGCCGCCGCAGGCGGTGGCGTCGGTGTCGACGGCGGTGCGGTTGAGCAGCGCCTCGGTCTCGGCCACGTTGCCGCGCAGGGCGGGGGAGCGGGACCAGATCAGGGCCACCGTGGCGGCGGTGTGCGGCGAGGCCATCGAGGTGCCGCTGAAGGAGGCGTAGCCGCCGCCGGGCACGCTGGAGCGGACGTTCTCACCGGGGGCCGCCAGGTCCGGCTTCAGCTGGCCGTTCTCGCCCGGGCCGCGGGAGGAGAAGCTGGAGATGGCGCCGGCGCTGTTGAAGGAGCCGGAGGAGTAGCCGGTGGTGTAACCGCCCGGGTAGCCGTTGGAGTTGCAGCCCGGCCCGCTGTTGCCGTTGGAGAAGGCCGGGAAGATGCCCGCGTCGATCCAGGCCTGCACGGTCTGCCGGTACCAGGTGTCGTAGAGCGTGCCGCCCCAGGAGTTGTTGACCACGTCGGGTGCCAGGTCCGGGCGGGGGTTCTGCCCGGCCAGGTCGGTCGGGGCGATCACCCACTGGCCGGCCGCCAGCAGCGAGGCGTCCGAGCAGGAGTTGGACTCGCAGCCCTTGGCCGCCACCCACCTGGCGCCGGGCGCGACGCCGACCCGGTCGGCGCCGTTGGACCCGACCATGGTGCCCATGGTGTGGGTGCCGTGGTCGTTGTTGTCGCAGGGCGCGGCGGTGGAGCAGATCCCCGCCGGGTCGTACCAGTTGTAGTTGTGGTCGTAGCCGCCGCTCGCGGTCCGCCCGCGGTAGGCGCCGTTCACCGCCGGGTGGGTGTAGTCCACCCCCGAGTCGATGTTGGCCACCACGACGCCCTCGCCGCGGTCGCCCAGCTCGTCCCAGACCCGGGGCGCCCCGATCCGGTCCACGTTCCACTCGACCGCGTCGGCGGCCTTGGGTTCGGCCGTGCCCGGCAGCGCCTCGTCCAGCTTCACGGTCACGGCCGCCCGGACCTTGGCCACCTCCGGCTGACCGGCGATCAGCTCCAGCAGCTTGCGGTCGCCGGTGACCCGGATGGTGTTGACGATCCAGTACGAGCGGTACTCGGCCTGGGCGTTGTCCAGCAGGCCGCGCAGGTGCTTCTGGCTGGTGTCGGCGTGCTCGGTCTTGGAGCGGTAGAGCGCCTGGGTCTTGGCGGCCTTGGTGGTGGCGCGCTGCGCCTCCACCGTGCTGGCCTGGGAGTTGAGCTCGACCCAGTACACCGCCTTGTCCTCGTCGGCGAGTTGCTCCAGCACCTTGGGCTCGACCTTGGCCGCGACGGCGTCGGGTGTGCTGCCGGTCGGGGCGGCCTGGGCGGGAGCGGCCAGTGCGGCGGCCGGGATGGCGACGGCGGCGATCAGCGCGGTCAGCGCTGACCTCCATCGCCCGGTCGGATGTGCCACGGATTCTCCTTCACGCGGTGGCGGCGTACAGGGGGCGCCGCACGGTCGGACGAGATCGGTGGTGCGGTCGGCATCCCTGCCCGGCGGCCGGTGGCGGGGAAACGGATTTCACATGGCCGTGACATGACATGGCAGACAAGTGACGGACTGTGTCCTGAATCTGACGTTCGGTCAGCGGGCCGTCGGCCACACGGGTGGGCGATCCGGAGTTGCACGGCGCCGGCGACGTGCACAGAGTCGGATCATGACCGCCCCCGCGCATCCCCAGGCCGAGCGTCCGTCGCCCGAGTACCGGGGCCCCGCCGTCGTGCTGGCCGACGGTCGGGAGATCCCGGTCCGGGCCGAACTCACCGGCAACCTCCCGCAGCTCGGCCTGCCCAGCTGGACCGGCGAACTGCGGATGGCCGGGGCGGAAGGGGTCGGCGAGGCGGTGCGCACCGGCCGCCTGCGCCTCCCCGGCGGCTGGGAGGGCGGCTTCGCGGTGATCCGGCGGATCTTCGGCGTCTCCGCCGTCTGGGTGCGCGGCAACGACCCGGAGGTCTCCCCGGCGGACTGGCCGGGGCTGCCCGGCTGACCCGCCGTCGGGTGAGGGTCCACCCGTCGGGCGGAGGTTCGTCGAGGTGACTCCGCGCGTGACGTCGGCGGGTCGGCGGCCCGGCCGTGTACGCACGGGTATCGTGATGCCGCGTGACGGCAACGGGCTGGAAGGGCGTCGGGCTGCTGCTCTGCGGGCTGGCGATGGTCACCGGATGCTCCGGCGGTGGTTCGGGCGGTGGCTCGGGCGCAACGGCGACCACGACCGCACCGCCCGGGGTGCAGGCGAACTCGGGTCTACCGCAAGGGACTTCGGAGGCCCTGCCCGGTGAGCCGGACTCCGCCCCCGCAGTCGAGGGCTCCGGGAGGAGCTCGCCGCAGGAGCGCACCTCCCCCGGAGGCAAGCAGGGCGGGTTCGACCGGGCCGGCATGGTGTCGTCCCGGATCGACGGGATCTGGCCCAACGCCCGGGTGTCGGTGGAGAACAGGACGGACCAGGCCCTCACCGTGGCCGTCAGCCAGGTGGGCGACTGCCACGGCAGGGTGGCGGTCCCGGTCGACGACGCCGCGGAGCCCCGGACGATCGCGGCCCGGGGCGACATCGCCGTCGCCTTCGCGTTCCAGGGCCCGAGCCCCGGCAGCTTCCCGCTCACCACCTGCGGCACCGTCACCGTGGAGGGCTCACCGGTCCCGGTCAAGGGGGCGTTGACCAGCCCGTCCTTCGAACAGCGGGCCCCCTCGCAGCCAGGGCCGAAGAGCGCCTCGCCCGGCGGGGCGGTCACCTCCTCCGGCAGGCCCACGCCTTCTGCGAGCACCTCCTGAACGGACCCGCGGCGGAGGAGGAACGGGCCGGTGCGGGGGACGGCGAACGGGCCGGTGCGGGGGACGGCGAACGGGCCGGCCCGGGGGACGGCGAACGGGCCGGTGCCGGGGAGTGGACCCCTGTCGGGGAGGCGACCGGAGCGGCGGACGACGGCCCGCGGCTGTGGAGCAGCTGGATCAGCCGGCTCGCCGGCTGGATCGCGCCGACCACCTTCGTCACCGCCTTGCTGCTCTACTTCGGGTACGCCTACACCGATGCGCTCTACGCCCACTTCGGGGTGGACGCCGCGACCCTGGGCTTCTCCGTCCAGGACTTCCTGCTGCGCAGCTCCGCCGCGCTCTATCTCCCGGCCGGGGTGCTGCTCTGCGCCGCCCTCGCGGGCGTGCTCGTCCACTACCTGGTCGCCGCCGCCGCCGATGCCGACCCCGGTGCGGGCGCCTCCGTCTGGGCCCGGCGCGTCCGCCGCGGGTGCCGCGGCCTGACGGTGGTGGCCGTCCTCTGCCTGCTGCTCGGGCTGTCCGCCGGGTTCGGGGTGATCGACGCCGGCGCGCTGGGCACCCCGCTGCTGATCGGGGGCGGCCTGGTACTGGTCCTCTACGCCCGGGTGCTGTCGGTGCACAGCACCGGTGCGCCCTACCCGGTCGCCCGGGAGAAGGCGGCCCTGGCCGTCCTCGCGGCGCTGATCGCCCTCTGCTCCTTCTGGGCCGTGGGTGCCTTCGCCCAGGAGAAGGGACGCCGGGAGGCGCAGCGGATGGCGGGCAACCTCGCGCTGCGCCCGGCGGTGGTCCTCGACACCACCGAGCGGCTCTACCTCCAGTGGCCGGGCGTGGAGGAGCGTCAACTGCCCGGCGCCGGTGCCGAGCAGCGCTTCAAGTACCGCTACCGGGGCCTGCGGCTGCTGACCGACTCCGACCACCGGCTGTTCCTCGTCTCGCAGGACTGGACCTGGCGCGACGGCAACGTGCTGGTCCTCCCGGTCGACGACAGGGTCCGCGTGGCGTTCCACCCGGGCTGACACCCCCGGATGGCAGGATCGGGCCCATGAGGATCCATCTGACCAGCGTCTTCGTGGACGACCAGGCCGCCGCCCAGACCTTCTACACGGAGGTCCTCGGCTTCCGCACCAAGGCCGACGTCCCCCTCGGAGAGGACCGCTGGCTCACCGTCGTCTCCGCCGAGGACCCCGACGGCCCCGAACTCCTCCTCGAACCCTCCGGCCACCGCGCCGTCAAGCCCTACAAGCAGGCCCTGGTCGAGGACGGCATCCCCGCCGCCTCCTTCCTCGTGGCCGACCTGGCGGCGGAGCACCGGCGCCTGCTCGACCTCGGAGTCCGCTTCACCCAGCCCCCGACCCCGATGGGCCCGGTCTCCACCGCCGTCCTCGACGACACCTGCGGCAACCTGATCCAGCTCATCCAGCACCACTGACCGGCCCGGCAGGCGGTAGCGTGGCCGCGTTGACCGTCCGTCAGGGGTGGTTCAGGTGTGGTTCAGGGGCGGAGAGGTGCGTGCGTGATGGGTGCAGCCGACGAGCGGGTCGGACCGCCGCTGCTGGGCGACGAGCGCGGGACGCTGCGGGGATTCCTGGAGTACCAGCGGGCGACCCTGGCCATGAAGTGCGCAGGGCTCACGGACGAGGAGCTGCGGCAGAAGTCCTCGCCGCCCTCCGAGCTGTCGCTGCTCGCCCTGGTCCGGCACATGGCGGAGGTCGAACGCGCCTGGTTCCGGCGGGTGTTCGAGGACAACGAAGTGCCGTTGGTCTGGTCCGATGAGATCGACTTCCAGGCCGCCTACGACGCCTCCCGTTCCAACCGGGCCGAGGCCTTCGCGGCCTGGGAGGCCGAGGTGGAGACCTCCCGCCGGATCGAACGGGAGGCCGCCTCGCTCGACCTGGTGGGGCGTCAGCCCCGGTGGGAGGAGGACGTGTCGCTGCGGATGGTGATGGTGCACGTCCTGGTGGAGTACGCGCGGCACAACGGGCACGCCGACTTCCTCCGGGAGTCCGTCGACGGCACGGTCGGGGCCTGACCGCGGGTCAGCCCCGGGGCCGCCACTCCTCGCGGAGCATGCCGAACAGCACCTCGTCGTGGCGGACGCCGCCGACCATCACGGCGGAGCGGCGGCGTCCCTCCTCCTGGAAGCCCAGCTTGGAGAAGGCCCGCACCGCCCGCTCGTTCCCGCTCCAGGTGTCCAACTGGACGCGGACCAGCGGGAACTGGCCGAACAGGTGGTCCACCAGGAGGCCGAGCGCGTCGGAGCCGTGGCCCGTTCCCCAGAAGTCGCGCTCGCCGATGGTGATGCCGACGGTCACGGAGCCGGCCCAGGGGTCGAGGTCGCGGTAGTCGACCATGCCGATCACCTGGCGGTCCGTCAGCGTCTCGACCGTGAGGACCGCGGACTCGTTCGGGATCAGCCTCAGCATCCTCTCGAAGCCGAGCCCGACCGCCTCCCGGGTGGCCGGCCCGAAGGTCGGGTCCCCGGCGCAGGCCCAGTGCACCACCTCCGGGTCGTTGCGCCAGCGCAGGTGGTGCTCCGCGTCCTCCCCGCGCAGGGCGCGGAGGGCGACGAGACGGCCTTCGATCATGCGGGTGTCCCCTTCGGGGTGGGTGAGGGTCGACCGCACACCGTACCCGCCGGTGATCACGCGAGCGAGGGGTTTTCCTCCCCGGAGCGCCGCGCCAGCAGGAACGCCTGCGGGGCCGTCTCCCCGCGTTCCACGTCCTGCGCGCGCCGTACCTCCGCCCGCACGGTGAACCCGGCGGCCCGGAGCAGCCCGGTGAGCTGCTCCGGCTGCCGACGGCGGAAGTCCAGTGCGACCGGACGTCCGAACGGCTCGGCGACGTGCAGCGGCTCGGTGCCGGACTGGAAGCCGAGCAGCAGCAGGCCGTCGGGGGCCAGGAGACGCCTGAACTCGGCCAGTGCCCGGGGGAGTTGACTGTCGGGCAGATGGATCAGGGAGTACCAGGCCAGCACCCCGGCCAGGCTCCCGTCCGCCCGGCCGACGGCCGTCAGCGTGCCCTCCTCGAAGCGCACCCCCGGGTGCGTCCGCCGCGCCAGCGCGACCATCCGCGGTGACAGGTCGACCCCGAAGACGTCCACCCCGAGGCTCGCCAGATACCCCGTCACCTCCCCGGGACCACACCCCAGATCGGCCACCTCCCCGCCGCCGACACCCTCGGCGAACGCCGCGAGCAGGGCCCGGTCCAGTGGCTGCCCGCCGAGCACGTCCCGGAAGTGCTCGGCGTAGTCCTCGGCGATCGCGTCGTAGAAGGTGCGGGTGGGCGCGAGGAAGTCGTCGTCGGTCATACGGCGAACCTAGCGGTCGGCGGGGCGCGGCGGGTCGTCGCACGGTCCCGTCGGGCAGGCGCTCAGGGGCTGACGGAGAGGAGCAGCTGCGGGAGCACCCGGCCGGGGATCGACTCGGACGGGACGGTGCCGGTGCGGACGGCGCCCATCGCGCGGTAGAAGGGCTCGGCGTTCGGGTCGGCGTCGATGGTGAGGCCGGTGAAGCCCAGCTCCCGGGCAGTGGTCACCAGATGGTCGAGGAGCAGCCGGCCGATGCCCTGGCTGATCGCCTCCGGGGCGACGAACAGCATGCCCAGGTCGCCGGTGAGCGGTTCCCCGTCGAGCGTCGCGAAGCCCAGCACCCGGTCGCGGTCGTCGACGGCCACGGTCGCCCGTCGGGGGGCGATCTCGGCCGGAACGAGGGTGAGTTCGTCTCGGCAAGCCGCCATGAATGCGGCGTCGTAGCCCCAGTACGCCTTCGAGCGAAGGGCCAACTCGCTGAGGAGCCCCGCCTCGTCGGCCCGCGCCGCCCTGATCCGCATCGCCGTCACACAGCGACCAACGGCGGTGGCATCGGTGGCGTTCCCGACGGGGCGGAGTCGACGGTGACGGGCAGTTCGCCCGGCAGGTACCCGAAGCCGGCGCGGCCCGGCACGGCGCGGGCGAGGTCCTCGACCAGTGAGGCCGGCGGCGCGGCGAAGATCATCGGGTAGTCCCGCTCGCCCAGCTCCGGCCTGACCGGCCAGGCCAGGCGCTCCCGTACGAGGTCGTACTGCGCGTCCACCCCCTCCCGATTGCCCCGGGCGTCCAGCCGGGACCAACGGCCGTTGAGGTGTACGGCGTTGAGCGCGTGCAGCACGAACCCGCCCTCGTCGTCCTCCAGTCGCTGGTAACACAGGCCCGTCGGCACGCCCTGGGCCCGCATCAGCGCGGCCAGCAGGTGGGCCTTGCCGTGGCAGACCGCGTTCCCCGCCCCCAGCACCTCCGACGCCCGGAACGCCCCGCTCCACACCCCCACGTCGGCGGAGTGCGACACCTCGTCACGGACGAAGCGGAACGCCGCCTCGGGCCCGTCCAACCCGGCGGCCAGCGCTGCCAGCTCCGGGCGCCGATGGTCGATCACGTCGTCCGCCACCAGGTAGGCGGCCAGGTCCTCGGTCTCCGCTCGCAGCATCATGCCGCCCACTCTGTCGCCGACGGCGTCCGTCGCACGCGGGATTCCAGTCCGCGGACAGACCCCGGGACGCGGGTGCCGCCGGGCCTCACAACGGCACGTCCGCGCCGAACCCGCGGTCGGGGTGGGTGAGGGACGCGTTCAGCTCGCGCGCCACCACGCCACGGACGTGCGCGTCGGTCTCGGAGCGCCACATCCGCTCCAAGGCATCGGTACGCCGCTGCGCTCCCGAGTCGATCACGGAGACCAGCTCGGCCGCTCCGCTCCGCACGTGTGGTTCCGGGTGAGCCAACAGGGCGTAGTAGACGGGGCGTTCACGCAGCAGAAGGGCTTGGATCCGCTCCAGTTCGCCGTCGTCACCCGCCCTGGCCTCGTCGACGAACGGATACGAGCACGCGATCTCCGTCAGCAGGGAGACGGCACCGGCCACCGCATGGCCGTTCGGTGAGCCGCAGAGCCGGTTGAGGAACGGAACGACGTGCTCCGCGGTCCAGAAGTACCCGCCGGAGTGCGGATGGATGAGCACTCCCTCCAGCTCCGAGCGGATGTCCCAGACCTCATCCGGCCCGGCGCCCTCCAGCTGCCGAAGCAGCCCGGGGATGACCGACCGCAGCGAATGGAGACCCCACCCCTCGCGGATGCGCACCCACGGCACGTCGTCCAACCCGTCCAACAGCGATGTCATGCCGCGAGGCTAGAACCGGCCTCGGCCTGCCGTCGACCGGTTTCGCGGGCCGCGCGGCCGGCCGTGCCGACGACGCGGAGGCCGGAACCACCGGGGCGGGCCGGGCGTTGAGGGGCGGTCGGGTGATCGTGGGTGGAGGAACGGGTGCGGCTGGAGTCGGTGCGGGTGCGGTACGGGCGCCGGGGCGGGTTCGTGCTGGACGGGGTGACGCTGGAGCTGCCGGGCGGGGTGGTGACGGCGGTGGTCGGCGGGAACGGGTCGGGGAAGTCGACGCTGCTGAGGGTGGCGGCGGGGCTGGTGCGGGCGGACGGCGGGGTGGTGCGCGGGCGGCCCGGAAGGGTGGGGTACGTGCCGGAGCGGCTGCCGGCCGGGCTGCGGCTGTCGGCGCGTTCGTACCTGCGGCACATGGGGCGGATCCAGGGGCTCGGGACCGCCGCCGCGGCCCGGCGCGGCGACGAGCTGCTGGAGCGGTTCGCGCTCGCCGGGGACCCGGAGGCGCCGGTGGCCACCCTGTCGAAGGGGAACGCGCAGAAGGTGGCGCTGGCCCAGGCGCTGCTGGCGGAGCCGGAGTTGCTGGTGCTGGACGAGCCGTGGTCGGGGCTGGACAGCGAGGCGCACCGGGCGCTGGGGGAGTGCCTGGCCGAGCGGCGGGAGGCCGGGGCGGTGGTGCTGCTGACGGAGCACCAGCAGGGGACGGTGGCCGCCACCGCCGACGCCGTGCACCACCTGCGGGGCGGGCGGCTGGCGGGGGAGGAGACGCCGGCCGTGGTGGTGGTGCGGCTCGCGCGGCCGGCCGAGGAGCGGCTGAGCTCGCTGGCCGGTGTGCGGGCCCACGACGGCGACCGTCTGGAGGTCGACCCCGAGTACGCGGACGCGGTGCTCGCCGAGCTGCTGCGGCGCGGGCACTCGATTCACGAGGTCACCCGGGGCGGAGGGCGGCCCGCATGACCGCCGTCGCCCGCTACGCGCTCGCCGATTTCCTCCGCTCGCAGCGCTACCTGCCCCAACTGGTGCTCTACCTGTCCCTGCTGGCCGTGCTGCACGCCGTGCCCGGGCCGGTCCTCCAGGGCTACGGCGCTTCGGCCGGTGCGCTGCTGCCCGTCACGGTCTGGCTGGCGCTGGCCCTGCACAACACCGAGGACCCGCTCCAGGCCGCCGTCACCGCCGTCAACGCGGGCGGCCGCACCCGCGCCCTGCTCGGCCGCACCGCCGCCGCCGTGCTCTGCGGCCTGGCCCTGGCCGCCGTCGCGCTGGTCTGGCCGATGGCGGCGGGCGGGACGCTCCACACCGCGACGGAGCTGACGGACGGTCTGCTCGCCCACACCACCGCCGTCCTGACCGGCACCGCCCTCGGCGGGCTCTGCGCCCGCCCGGTGATCCGCCGCCCCGGCCACGCCTTCGCGACCGCAGCGGTGCTCAGCCTCACCGCCCTGGTCAGCCGCACCGCGAGCCCGGTGAACGGGACCGTCCGCCTGCTCAGTGCGGCCCCGCCCACCCCGGCCACCGCCACCCTGCTGGCACTCACCGCCTGGGCCGCCGCGCTGCTGGCCGTCCTCACCGCCGCCACCAGCCGGCTTGCCGCTCGCCGCCGCTGACTCGAACCGATCGGCAACGGGGCGGGCGCGTGGTGGTGCGCCCGGGGGCGCGGGGCTCTGCTGACCTGCGGCTCCGCCGCGGCGCGCGCGGGGGAACGGCACCACGGGCAACCGGCTCGGATGCCCCGATCCAGCGCTGGTCCGCCTTCCGATTCGCGCGGTTCCTCGCGCCCCTGCGGCGCACTCGCCGGTCGCCGGCCGGTCTCAAGGCCGGGTGGCGCGCTCCAGGTCGAGCAGGACGGAGTGGTACGGCCGGCCGGTGGCGTGCTCCATGCCGACCTCGCACATCCGGTTGGCCGAGACGTGGGTGGAGAACTGGCGGGCCGTCACCTCGGCGGCCTCGCGGGCGGTGGCGGACTCGGTCAGTTCGCGGTGCAGCATGCCCCGGTCGCCCGCGAAGGCGCAGCAGCCGGCGTCGTCGGGGACGACCACCTCGTCCGCGCAGGCCTCGGCCACCGCCCGGAGCTCGGTCTCGTCGCCGAGGTGCCGCATGGAGCAGGTGGGGTGGAGCACGGCGGAGTCCACGGTGCGCAGCACGGTCAGCGAAGGGAGCAGCTCGGCGGCCCACACGATCGAGTCCACCACCGTGAGTTCGGCGTGGAGTTCGCGGTTGAGGTCGGTGAGGTAGGGGACCACCTCGTGGGCGATGCCGAGGGTGCAGGAGGAGGCGTCCACCACCAGCGGCCGCTTGCCGCCGCCGGTCCAGCCCCAGGCAGCCTCGACGATCCGGTTGGCCATCAGGATGTTGCCCTCCTCGTAGCCCTTGGAGTGCCAGATGGTGGCGCAGCAGGTGCCGGCCACGTCCTCGGGGATCCAGACCGGACGCCCGGCCCGCTCGGAGACGGCGACCAAGGCCTCGGGCAGGGTGGGGCCCTTGTGGCCGGCCGGCTCGCCGAAGATGCGGTTGACGCAGGCGGGGTAGTAGACGGCTGCGGCGCCGACCCGGGAGGTCGGCGGCATCCGGCGGGTGGCTGCGCCGGGGATCTCGGGCAGCCACTCGGGCACCAGATCGGGCCGGACGGCCTTGCGGGCGGCCTCGGTGACGGTGGCCAGCAGCCGGTCGGAGATCCGTTCGGCGGCGCCGACCGCGAGCCGGGCGGAGGCCTCGACCTGCTTGTAGCGGGCGGCCAGCAGGGCGGCAGTGCGCTCCTCGCGCGGGGTGTGGCGCCGGTGCCGGAAGTCCTTCATCATGGCGCCGGTGTCGATGCCGACGGGGCAGGCCAGCTTGCAGGTGGAGTCGCCGGCGCAGGTGTCCACGGCGTCGTAGCCGTAGGCGTCGAGCAGCTCCACGGCGACCGGGGAGGATTCCGGTTGGCGCATCAACTCCCGGCGCAGCACGATCCGTTGGCGGGGCGTGGTGGTGAGGTCGGCGCTCGGGCAGGTGGGCTCGCAGAAGCCGCACTCGATGCAGGGGTCGGCCACCGGCTCGATCCGGGGGATGGTCTTGAGGCCGCGCAGGTGGCCCAGCGGGTCGCGGTCCAGCACCACCCTGGGCGCCAGGATGCCCTGCGGGTCGAGGAGTTGCTTGGTGCGCCACATCAACTCGGTGGCCTGCGGCCCCCATTCGAGCTCCAGGAACGGCGCGATGTTGCGCCCGGTGGCGTGCTCGGCCTTCAGCGAGCCGTCGAAGCGCTCCACGGTGAGCTCGCAGAACGCGGCCATGAAGGCGGCGTAGCGGTCCAGGTCGCCCTGGTCGGCCGGGTCGAAGGAGAGCAGGAAGTGCAGGTTGCCGTGGGCCGCGTGGCCGGCCACGGCGGCGTCGAAGCCGTGCTCGGCCTGGAGCTCCAGCAGGGCCTCGCAGGCCTCGGCCAGCCGGGACGGCGGCACCGCGAAGTCCTCGGTGAGCAGGGTGGTGCCGGGCGGCCGGGCCGAGCCGATCGCGGTGACGAAGGCCTTGCGGGCCTTCCAGTACCCGGCCACGGTGGCGGCGTCCCGGGTGAACGCGTTGGTCACCGAGGCGGCGGGGGTGGCCAGTTGGAGCTTGCCGAGCAGCTCGGCGGCCCGGGCCTCGGCGGTGGCCAGCGAGGCCTCGTCGGGGGCGCGGAACTCCACCAGCAGGGCGGCGGTCTCCTTCGGGAGGCCCGCCCAGTCGGCGGGTACCCCCGGCACGGCGGTGGAGGCGCGCAGCGTGTTGCCGTCCATCAGCTCGACCGCCAGTGCGCCGGCCTCGGCGAACAGCGGGACGGCCGCCGCGGCGTCCCGCAGCGAGGGGAAGAAGAGCAGCGCGGCGGAGGCGAGGCGGTGCAGCGGCAGGGTGTCGAAGACCGTCTCGGCGACGAAGCCGAAGGTGCCCTCGGAGCCGACCATCAGGCCGCGCAGGATCCGCACCGGGGTGTCGCCGTCGAGGAAGGCGTCCAGCCGGTAGCCGTTGGTGTTCTTGATCTCGTACTTGGCGCGGATCCGCGCCACCAGCGCCGGGTCGGCCTCGATCTCCGCCTTGAGGGCCAACAGGCCCGCGCAGAGCGCCGGTTCACGCTCCGCCAGCCGCCTGTCGGCCTCGGGGTCGGCGGTGTCGACCACGGTGCCGGACGGCAGCACGACGGTGAGCGACGCCAGGGTGCGGTAGGAGTTGCGGGTGGTGCCGGCGGTCATGCCGGAGGCGTTGTTGGCCACCACGCCGCCGATGGTGGCGGCGATGGCACTGGCCGGGTCGGGGCCGAGCACCCGGCCGTGCCGGGCCAGCGCGGCGTTGGCGCGGGCCACCGTGGTGCCGGGACGGATCCGGGCCCGTTCGCCCTCGACGGTGATCCCGGCCCAGTGCCGGCGCACGTCCACCAGCACGTCCTCGCCCTGCGCCTGCCCGTTGAGGCTGGTGCCGCCCGCCCGGAGCACCACCTGACGGCCCTTCCGGTGGGCGTAGGCGAAGACGGCCGAGACGTCCGCGACCGTCTCGGCGATCACCACCACCTGCGGCACGAAGCGGTACGGGCTGGCGTCCGAGGCGTACCGGACCAGGTCGGAGACCTTGCTCAGCACCTTGCCGGGCCCGAGCAGCGCGACCAAATCCTCCCGCAGTCCGGCCGGGGTGCCCTCCGCCCGCGCGTCGGCCACCCGGTCACCCGCCGGGGTGGTCGGTGCGGCGGGCCTCAGCGCCCGCGGGTCCGGCTCCAGCAGCGGCATGACGCGACACCCTCTCCTCGTCCCGAACGGCTCCGTCCATCTCTACACGAGGGCGGGCCGGGCACCAACGCGCCCGGCCGACCGCCCCGTTCGAGGTGTGGCGCGCGCACGGTGGTGCCAAGCTCGGTTCTGTCCCACCGAGCCGCGACAGAAACGGGCAGCACCATGCCTACGATGATCTTCGTCAATCTCCCCGTGCGTGACCTCGACCGCTCGCTCGCCTTCTTCAAGGCGATGGGGTACTCGCACAACCCGCAGTTCACCGACGAGACGGCCGCCTGTCTGGTCATCAGCGACACCATCTTCGTGATGCTGCTGACCGAGGCGAAGTTCAAGGAGTTCACGAAGAAGCAACTGGCGGACACGAACACCACCACCGAGGTGATCCTCGCCCTCAGCGCGGAGAGCCGGGAGCAGGTGGACGAGGTGGTGACCAAGGCCATCGCGGCCGGGGCCGGTCCGGCCAACGACCCGATGGACCTCGGCTTCATGTACAGCCGCAGCTTCCACGACCTGGACGGCCACCAGTGGGAGTACCTCTGGATGGACGAGAACGCGGAGCCCCCGCACGAGGGCTGACCCGACGGACCGTCAGGGGGCGAGCACGACCTTGCCCAGGTTGGCCCGGGCCTCGATCACCGCGTGCGCCCGGGCCGCCTGGGCCAGCGGCAGACGCGCGTGCACGGCGGCCCGCAGCCGGCCGGCCAGCGCCAGTTCCCAGAGCTGCTCGCCGTGCTCGCGGTACAGCTCCGGCCGGGTGCGCACGAAGCGGGACATCGAGAGGCCGGTGACGGTCTTGCCGCCGGCCAGCAGGTCGTAGGCGGGCAGGCTGCCGCCGCCGGAGGAGAAGTAGACCATCCGGCCGCCGGGGACCACCGCGTCCAGCGCCCGGGGGAGCAGCTCGCCGCCGACCCCGTCCAGCACCACGTCGGCCGGATCGCCCCACTTCTCGTCGGCGTACGACACCACCTCGTCGGCGCCCAGGCCGCGGACGAAGTCGGCCTTGGCCTCCGAGCTCACCGCGGCCACCACCCGGCGCACCCCGCGCAGCTTGGCCAGCTGCACCAGCAGGTGCCCGACGCCGCCGGCCGCGGCGGTCACCAGGACCGACTCCTCGGGCAGCGGCGCGGCGGTGGCCAGCACGGCCAGCGCCACCTGGCCGTTGCGGCGCAGCGCCAGCGCCTGCTCGGTCTCCAGCTTCGGCGGGATCCGCTCCGTCATGGCGACCGGGACGACGGCCAGTTCGGCGTACGCCTCGCCGAAGGCGAGCGAGACCACCCGCTCGCCGATCGCGAAGCCCTCGACCCCGGGGCCGCCCGCGACCACCCGGCCGGCCACCTCGCCGCCGATCACCCCGGCGCCCTCCGGCAGCGGTCCGGCCGCGCCGGCGCCGCGCACCTTGCGGACGCCGGGGAGGCTGACGCCGATCACCTCGGTGCGCACCAGCAGCTCGCCGGGGCCGGGCTCGGGCACCTCGCCGCGCTCGACCCTGAGCACCTCCGGGGCCCCGTACGCGTGGAAGCGGACCCGTCGCATCAGGACCTCCCGGGTGCTGTTCGTTGGTGTACCCAACGGATTCGTCGGCGACCCCACGGTATACCCAGATCATGGGGAGGTCCAACGATCATCGGGCTAGGCTTGTAAGGTGAACCAACCACCGCAGGCCCCCGACGCGATCCGGACCCTCCCGAGCTGGCTGCTCGGCCGGGCGTCGGCCCGGGGCCACCGGCTGGTCGGCGAAGCGCTGGCCCTGGCGGGCCTGCGGATGCCGCAGTACGCGGTGCTGGCCGCCGTCGCCGAACTGGCGCCCGTCTCCCAGGCCGAGCTCAGCCGCAGCACCGGGATCGACCCGAAGGACATGGTCACCCTGGTCGGCGAGCTCCAGGAGGACGGACTGGTCGAGCGGGCACCCGACACCCGGGACCGGCGCAAGAACGTCATCACCCTCGCCCCGGCCGGGGTCCGGCGGCTGCGCCGCGGCGACCAGCTCTGCCGCGAGGCCAACGACGAACTCACCGTCGCCCTCAGCTCGTCCGAGCGGGAGCAGCTGGCGGAGCTGCTGGCCCGGCTGGTCCGCTCCGGCGAGCTCTGAGCGGCCGCCCCGCGCGGGGGCGTCACGCTCGACCGGGAGCCGGGAGCCGGGAGCCGGGAGCCGGGAGCCGGGAGCCGGGAGCCGGGAGCCGGGAGCCGGGAGCCGGGAGCCGGGAGCCGGCGCGGCCCGCCGGTGCCCGTTGGCCTCGGCTCGTGCCCGGTCGTCGCCGCACCGCTCCGTCACGCCCGTGCTCCCCGTCGCTGCGGCCCGGGCCCGGGTCAGCCCAGGTAGCCGGCGAGCCGTGCGGCGTCGGCGCGGAGCTGCGCGGCCTGCTCGTCGCGGCCCAACCGCTCGTACTCGGCGGCCGCGTCCTCCCGTTCGGCCAGCTCGGCGCGGACGATCGCCGCCACGTCCGCCTCGGTGAGCTCGCGGCGCTCGGCCTCGGCGGCGCCGGCCCCGACCGGCAGCAGCTCGACGGCCAGCGGGCCGGTGGGCTCCGGCACCGCCACCGCCTCGGCGTTCTCGATCGCGGCCAGGGTGGCGCGCAGCACGGACGCGGCGGCGCGGTCACGGGCCTTCAGGGCGGTGGTCAGGTCGGAGCGCAGCCGCTCGCGGAGCGGGGCGGGGGTGGAGTCGGTCGACATACCGTCAGACCCTAGGCAGCGGGCGGGCGCCGAAGCGAGCGGGTTTCGGGCGGCCGGATCCGCGGCGGCGCGAGGGTGGCCGCCAGGGGTACCGGATCACCCGGTCCGCCGTCAGCGGTGGCGGCCCGGGCCCGGCGGCCCAAGGCTGGCGGTACCTGTCAGCCCGAACGCCCGCCAGCCCGAACGGGAGGCCGTGTGTCCGCCACCGCCGTCGCCGAAGCGTCCAAGGCGCCACCGGCGCTGAGCCGCCGTCAGACCAACGTGGTCTTCGCGACCATCGTGCTCGGCATGCTGATGGCCGCGCTCGACCAGACGATCGTCTCCACCGCGCTGCCCACCATCGTGGCCGAGCTGGGCGGCGGCGGGCACATGGCCTGGGTGGTGACGGCGTACCTGCTGGCCGAGACGGTGGCCACCGTGCTGGTCGGCAAGTTCGGTGACCTGTTCGGCCGCAAGATCGTCTTCCAGGTCAGCGCGGTGGTCTTCGTCGCCGGCTCGGTGGTCTCCGGCGCGGCCAACGGCATGCTGCTGCTGATCGTCGGCCGCGCCGTCCAGGGCATCGGCGGCGGCGGGCTGATGGTCACCGCGATGGCGCTGATCGCGGACGTGATCCCGCTGCGCGAGCGCGGCAAGTACCAGGGCGCGCTGGGCGCGGTCTTCGGCGTGACCACGGTGGTCGGCCCGACCCTGGGCGGGCTCTTCACCGACCACGCCTCCTGGCGCTGGTGCTTCTACGTCAACGTGCCGATCGCGGTCGTGATGGTGGTGATGGCGGCCAGGACGATCCCGTCGGTCCGGGCCGCCGTCCGTCCGGTGATCGACTACGCGGGAATCGTGCTGATCGCGCTCGGCGCCTCGGGGCTGGTGCTGGGGCTGGAGTGGGGCGGCAACGAGTACGCCTGGGGCTCGCCGGTGATCATCGGGCTGTTCGTCGGCTCGGTGCTGCTGCTGGCAGCCTTCGTGGTGGTGGAGTTCCGGGCGAAGGAGCCGATGCTGCCGATGCACCTGTTCCGGAACTCGGTGTTCACGGTCTGCTCGATCCTCTCCTTCATCGTCGGCTTCGCCATGCTCGGCGCGATGACCTACCTGCCGACCTACCTGCAGTTCGTGGACGGGGTCTCGGCCACCATGTCGGGCGTGCGGACGCTGCCGATGGTGGCCGGTCTGCTGGGCACCTCGATGCTCTCCGGCGTGGTGGTCAGCCGGACGGGGAAGTACCGGATCTTCCCGATCCTGGGCACCGCGGTGATGGCGCTCGGCCTCTGGATGATGTCCACCATGGGCCCGGGCACCGGGGTCTGGCTGGAGTCGCTGTACATGCTGGTGCTCGGCCTCGGCATCGGGCTGGCCATGCAGGTGCTGACCATCGCCGTGCAGAACACCGTGCCCTACCACGAACTCGGCACCGCCACCTCGGGCGTGACCTTCTTCCGCACGCTCGGCAGCTCCTTCGGGACGGCGGTCTTCGGCACGCTGTTCAGCAGCCAGCTGACGCCCAACCTGGCGAAGGCCTCCGCCGAGCAGCCCTCGGTGCCGCCCGCCGCCGTGCAGAGCCCGGCCGGGCTGGACGCGCTGCCCGCCGAGCAGGCCGCGCCCTTCGTCACCGCGTACGCGGACACGGTGAACTACGTCTTCCAGTGGGTGGTGCCGGTCGCACTGGTCGGCTTCGTGGTGGCCTGGTTCCTCAAGGAGGTGCCGCTGCGCGACAGCGCCCGGGCCGGGGCCGGGGACATCGGCGAGGGCTTCGGCGCGCCGGACTCGGCGGACGCCGACCGGCAGCTGGAGCGGGCGGTCTCCAACCTGCTGCGCCAAACCAAGGGGCGCCAGGCGGTCAAGGAGCGGATCCTCGCCGACTCCGGCACCGCGCTGACGCCCGGTCAGGCCTGGGCGGTCGGGCAGGTGTACTGGCGCGGCCGGTACGGCGGGGGAGCGGACGTGGAGTCGATCGCGGTCGCCCACCACGTGCCGGGCGAGGTGCTGGAGCCCGCCTTCGAGAAGGTGGTGGACAGCGGTCACGTGACGGCCGCGGACGGCCGGCTCGCCCTCACCCCGGCCGGGCAGGCCGAGGTGGACCGGATCGGCGAGGCCTGGCGCCAGTGGCTGGGCCACCACCTGGACGACTGGGACGTCACCGATCCGGAGGACCGGGCCCGGCTGGACCGGGCGATCGAGACCATGGCGGCCCGGCTCTACCAGGAGGAGCAGGAACACGCCCCGGCGTGACGGGGGCGGCGGGCTCCGAGGGCGCATGATCGTGCCATGGAACGACTGGAGCTGACCCACGAGCCCGCCGCCTACGCCTGCATGATGGTCCGTCGCCCGGCGGCGGAGGTCTTCGCGGCCTTCGCCGACCCGGCGGTGACCACCCGGGTCTGGTACACCCGCAGCAGCGGCCCGATGGTGGAGGGCGCCGAGCTGACCTGGGAGTGGGCCACCTACGGGGTCTCGGTCGAGGTCCGGGTCCGGGAGGTGGTCGACCACCGGATGATCCGCTTCGAGTGGGGCAACTACGACCAGCCGACCAGCGTCGAGCTGACCTTCACCCCGCGCACGGCGGACACCACCTTCGTGGAGGTCACCGAGACCGGCTTCCAGGGCAGCGGCGACGAGGCCGTGCGGTGGGTGAACGACACGGTGGGCGGTTTCACCACGGTGCTCTGCGCGGTGAAGGCCCTGCTGGAGCACGGCATCGAGCTGAACGCCGTCCCTGACCACCACCCGGCGGACTGACGGACCGTCCGAGCGGCACCCGACTCGACGGCCGGTACCGGATCGAGCGACGGTTCGCGGGCGCGGGCCGCCCGACATGGATGGTCGGTATGCGGAGTGCCTCACTGGCCCCGATGGAGGGCTCCTTCGGGGTCAGTCCGCCCGGGAGCTCGGTGACGTCGTGATCGATGCCGACGGCGCCGCCCGGACCAGGGGCGAGGACCCGGCACGGACGGGCGGTCGACCAGCTCTCCCGACTGGGTGTGGATGCCGCCGCCGTTGACACTTTTGACATCTCTCTGTAACTCTTGGCGCACCCTCACGCAAAAACTGAACAAGCAGCGATCAAATTCTCGACTCCCACCCCCACCTACTGCAGAGACAGAGGGACGTCATGAGATCGAATCGCATACTCCCGCGACTGACGGCGACGTCGGTCGCGGTGGGCATGCTGCTGCTCGCCGGGCCCGTCCTGCCGACCCACGCGGCGGGCGGGCCCAACCTCGCCGCCGGGCGGACGGTGACCGCGAGCAGTGCCAACGGCCAGTACGTGGCCGGGAACGTCAACGACGGGAACCAGGCCAGCTACTGGGAGAGCGGCAACGGCGCGCTCCCGCAGTGGGTCCAGGTGGACCTCGGTGCCACCGCCTCGATCGACCAGGTGGCGCTCAAGCTGCCGGCCGGCTGGGGGAGCCGCAGCGAGACGCTGACGGTGCTCGGCTCGACCGACGGCTCCGCCCTCTCGGCGATCGTGGCCTCGGCGGCCTACACCTTCGATCCGGCCGCCGGGAACACCGTCCGGATCAACTTCCCTGTCACCAGTGCCCGTTGGGTCCGCATCCAGGTCGCGGCGAACACGGCCTGGCCGGCCGCCCAGTTCTCCGAGTTCGAGGTCTACGGCGCCGCCACCGCCTCGGCCGACCTGCTCCGGGGCCGCACCCTGACGGCGAGCAGCGCCAACGGCCAGTACGGCACCGGCAACGTCAACGACGCCAACCAGGCCAGCTACTGGGAGAGTTCGTCCAACGCCTTCCCGCAGTGGATCCAGGGCGACCTGGGCGCGGCCACCCAGGTCAACCGCCTGGTGCTCAAGCTGCCGGCCGGCTGGGAGCAGCGCAGCCAGACCGTCAAGGTGCAGGGCTCCACCGACGGCAGTGCCTTCACCGACCTGCTGGCCCAGGCCGCCTACAGCTTCGACCCGGCGGCGGGCAACGTCGTCACGGTCTCGCTGCCCACCGCGACCACCCGCTACCTGCGGCTGCTGTTCACCGCCAACTCCGCCTGGCCGGCCGCCCAACTGTCCGAGTTCGAGGCGTACGGCCCGGTCGGCGGCGACACCCAGGCGCCCACCGCCCCGGCCGACCTGACGTACAGCCAGCCCGAGACGGGCAAGATCCGGCTGGCCTGGACGGCCGCCACCGACAACGTCGGGGTGACCGGGTACGACGTGTACGCCAACGGGGCGCTGCTCGCCTCCGTCGCGGCCGGCGTGCTGACCTACACCGACACCCGCCCGGCCACCGAGAGCGTCACCTACACCGTGCGGGCCAAGGACGCGGCGGGCAACCAGTCCAACCCGAGTGCCCCGGTCACCCGTCCCGGGGAGAACCCCGGCGACACCGTGAAGCCGACCGCGCCCGGGAACCTCGCCTACACCGAGCCCGCCGCCGGACAGATCCGGCTGACCTGGGACGCGGCCACCGACAACGTCGGCGTGACCGGCTACGAGGTCTACGCCGACGGGCAGTTGAAGGCGAGCACGGCCGCCACCGTCCGCACCTTCACCGACAGCCAGCCCGCCTCCGCCACCGTGACCTACACGGTGCGGGCCAAGGACGCGGCGGGCAACCTCTCCGACCCGAGCGCCGCCGTGACCCGCCCCGGCGACCCGGGCACCCCCGGGAGCAACCTGGCGGGCGGCAAGCCGATCGAGGCGTCCGGGCAGGCCTGGACCTTCGCCCCGGCCAACGCCAACGACAACAACACGGCCACCTACTGGGAGGGGAACGCCGGCGCGTACCCCAACACCCTGACCGTGAAGCTGGGTTCGGACGCCGACCTGCAGCGCATCGTGCTCAAGCTCAACCCCGACGCCGCCTGGGGCGCCCGCACCCAGAACGTCCAGGTGCTCGGCCGGGCCGACGCCGCCACCGGCTTCACCAGCCTCAAGGCCGCCGCCGACTACCGCTTCGACCCGGCGAGCGGAGCCAACACGGTGACCATCCCGGTCACCGGCCGGGCCTCGGACGTCCAGCTGAGGATCACCTCCAACTCCGGTGCGCCGGCCGGGCAGGTGGCCGAGTACCAGGTCATCGGCACCCCCGCGCCCAACCCCGACCTCACCGTCACCGACGTCTCCTGGACACCGGGGACGCCGAACGAGACCACCCCGATCACCCTGCGCGCCACCGTGAAGAACGTCGGGAACCTGCCCTCGCCCGCCGACACCGTCGACTTCCTGCTCGGCGGCGCGCTCGCCGACAGCGTGGCCGTCCCGGCGCTCGCCGCCGGCGAGTCGGCGACGGTCTCGAAGTCGATCGGCACCCGCCCGCAGGGCTCCTACCTGCCGAGCGCCCGGGTGGACGCCGACAACTCGGTGCGGGAGCGGAACGAGGACAACAACCTGCTGGCGGCCGCCGGCCCGATCACGGTGACCCAGGCCCCCGGCCCGGACTTGGAGGTCCTGGACGTCACGCCGAACCCGGCCAGCCCGGCCGCCGGCGCGCCCACCTCCTTCACCGTGCAGCTGCGCAACCGGGGCATCGACCCGGCCCCCGCCGGTGTCACCCGGCTCACCGTCGGCACCGCCACGCTGAACACCGCCACCCCGGCCGTCGCGGCCGGACAGACCGTCAGCCTGCCGGTCACCGGCACCTGGACGGCGGTTGCCGGCGGCGCGACGATCACCGTCACCGCCGACGCCACCGGCACCGCCGCGGAGACCAACGAGAACAACAACGTGCTCGCCAGGCCGATCGTGGTCGGCCGGGGCGCGGCCGCTCCCTACACCTCCTACGAGGCCGAGGACGGCGCCTACCAGGGCGAGTTGCTCCAGGCCGACGCGGAGCGCACGTTCGGGCACACCAACTTCGCCTCCGAGTCCTCCGGCCGCAAGTCCGTCCGGCTGACCTCCACCGGCCAGTACGTCGAGATCACCTCGACCGTGCCGACCAACTCCATCGTGGTCCGCAACTCCGTCCCGGACGCCCCGGGCGGCGGCGGCACCGACGCCACGCTGAGCCTCTACGCCAACGGCGTCTTCGTGCAGAAGCTCCAACTCTCCTCCAAGCACAGCTGGTTGTACGGCACCACCGACCAGCCCGAGGGCCTCACCCAGACCCCGCAGGCCGACGGCCGCCGGCTCTTCGACGAGGCGCACGCGCTGCTCCCGCAGAGCTACCCGGCCGGCACCAAGCTGCGGCTGCAGAAGGACGGTGGTGACGGCGCCGCCTTCTACGCGATCGACCTGATCGACCTGGAGCAGGTCGCCCCGCCGACCGCCAAGCCGGCCGAGTGCACCTCGATCGCCGACTTCGGCGCCGTGCCGAACGACGGGCTGGACGACACCTCCGCGATCCAGGCCGCCGTGACGGCCGATCAGAACGGCACCATCGCCTGCGTCTGGATCCCGGCCGGCCAGTGGCGCCAGGAGAAGAAGATCCTCACCGACGACCCGCTGAACCGGGGCGCCTACAACCAGGTGGGGATCCGGGACGTGACCGTCCGCGGCGCCGGCATGTGGCACTCGCAGCTCTACTCGCTGATCGAGCCGCAGAACGCCACGGGCTCCATCAACCACCCGCACGAGGGCAACTTCGGCTTCGACATCGACGACAACACCCAGATCTCCGACATCGCGATCTTCGGCTCCGGCCGGATCCGCGGCGCCTCGGACGGCTCGGAGGGCGGCGTCGCCCTGAACGGCCGGTTCGGCAAGAACACGAAGATCAGCAACGTCTGGATCGAGCACTCCAACGTCGGCGTCTGGGTCGGCCGCGACTACGACAACATCCCGGACCTGTGGGGCCCGGCGGACGGGCTGCAGTTCAGCGGCATGCGGATCCGCGACACCTACGCGGACGGCATCAACTTCTCCAACGGCACCCGCAACTCCAAGGTCTTCAACTCCACCTTCCGCACCACCGGTGACGACGCGATGGCCGTCTGGGCCAACAAGTACGTCAAGAACACCTCGGTGGACATCGGACACGACAACAGCTTCACCAACAACACCGTCCAACTCCCGTGGCGGGCAACGGGCATCGCGGTCTACGGCGGCTACGGCAACAAGATCGAGAACAACCTGGTCTACGACACCGCCAACTACCCCGGCATCATGCTCGCCACCGACCACGACCCGCTGCCCTTCTCCGGGCAGACGCTGATCGCCAACAACGCGATCGTCCGCAGCGGCGGCGCGTTCTGGAACGAGGACCAGGAGTTCGGCGCGCTCACGCTCTTCGCCGCCAACCAGGACATCCCGGGCGTGGTGATCCGGGACACCGAGATCCTCGACTCCACCTACGACGGCATCCAGTTCAAGACCGGAGGGGGCACCATCCCCGACGTGAAGGTCACCAACGTGCGGATCGACAGGTCCAACAACGGCGCGGGCATCCTGGCCATGTCCGGGGCCCGCGGCAGCGCGACCCTGACGAACGTGACCGTCACCAACTCCGCGAAGGGGGACGTGGTCCGCCAGCCCGGCACCACCTTCACCTTCACCAACGGGTAGCCGTCCGTCCCGGCCACGGGGTCGGTGGTCCGCCGTAGGGCGGACCACCGACCCCGTGGCGCTACTCGTACCGGTACAGCAGGGCCTCGCGCTCGGACTGCTCGATCATCTCGACGGTCAGCCCCGGGTCGCCGATGTTGGCCTGGGTGACGCGGGCCGAGCTGGGGGCGCGGTCGGGGGCGAGCCACTGCTCGGGCTTCCAGGCGGAGCCGCGCAGGAAGGCCTTGGGACAGTGGCCGTAGACCTCCTCGACCCGGACCACGATCGCGCTGCGCGGGGGCTTGCCGACGGCGGTGAGCCGGCCGAGCAGTTCGGCGTCGGAGGAGACCAGGGCGCGGCCGTTGACCCGCAGGGTGGTGTCCCGGCCCGGGACCACGAAGAGCAGGCCGACCCGGCCGGTCTCGACGATGTTGTGCAGGCTGTCGAGGCGCTTGTTGCCGGTGGCGTCCGGTATCGCGAGGGTCCGCTCGTCCAGGACCGAGACGAAGCCGGGCGGGCCGCCGCGCGGGGTGACGTCGCAGCTGCCGTCCGCGCCGTGGCTGGCGAGCATCACCAGCGAGGCGCAGGCGATGAGTTCGCGGGAGGTGTCGTTGACGTGGTCGACCTGCTTGCGGCGGGCCGTGTCGCCCGGGTGCTCGTACAGCTCGCGCAGCTGCTCGACGGAGGACAGGGCGCCGGCTCGGAGTGCCTCGAAGGCATCGGATGTCGTCACGTACCGGCACGGTAGCCCACGGACGATCTTGGCGGCAGGGGATATTCCCACCGATACGGCCGCACCGCGACCTGACGGAGTGAAACATGACACAGGAGCGGCCCCTCCCGGCCGGTTCCGCGCACGTGGCACAATGTCGGCAGAAACAGCAGTGACGTTCAGCGCACTCCGGGGTCGGTGAAAATCCGAACCGGCGGTTACAGTCCGCGACCCGTCCGCAGCCAGCGGCCGGTTGACCAGGTGAAATTCCTGGACCGACGGTTAAAGTCCGGATGGGAGGCGTGCGCGGGCGGGTAGTGAACAGCGGTGTGCGGTACCACGGCTCTTCCCCGAGGAGTCGTGTCTTCCACGGGAGAGCTCTCTGTCGAGGGCCGTCCCGGTGCACGCACCGTCGTCCAGGCACCCGTCGTGTCATCTCCCAGTGCCGCCCCGGAGTCCGCGCCCTAGCAGCGCGAGGAGAACCCGGGTGTTCACCGGCATCATCGAAGAGCTCGGCGAGGTCGTCTCCATCGAGGAGATCGGCGATTCCTCGCGCATCCGCCTGCGTGGCCCCGTGGTCTGTGCCGACGCCGGGCACGGCGACTCCATCGCGGTCAACGGCGTCTGCCTGACCGTGGTCGACAGCCCCGAGCAACTGGCAGCCGGCACCGGTGAGTTCAGTGCCGACGTGATGGCCGAGACGCTGCACCGCTCCAGCCTCGGCGCACTCGCCCCCGGCTCCCGGGTCAACCTGGAGCGGGCCATGGCGCTCGGCGCCCGGCTCGGCGGCCACCTGGTCCAGGGCCACGTGGACGCCACCGGCACCCTGCTCTCCCGCGAGCCCGGCGACCTGGACGCGGACGGCAACCTCCGCTGGGAGGTGCTCCGCTTCTCGCTGCCCCAGGGCATCACCCGCTACCTGGTGGAGAAGGGCTCGATCACGGTGGACGGCGTCAGCCTGACCGTGGTGGAGGCCGCCCTCGACAGCTTCACCGTCAGCCTCATCCCGGCCACCCTGGCCCTGACCACGCTCGGCGCCAAGCAGGTCGGCGACCCGGTCAACCTCGAGGTGGACGTCCTCGCCAAGTACGTCGAGCGGCTGCTCGACGCGCGCACCCTCCCCATCGACCTGCCCACCATCCTCCCCGGGGACGCCTCGTGAACTGGCTCAACGAAACCGCCTTCTCGATATTCGGCCAGACCGTCAAGTGGACCGACATGGTGGGCAACCTGCTCGGCCTGGCCGCGCTGGCCCTCGGCTGGCGCCGCTCGGTCTGGAGCTGGCCGGTCCAGCTGCTCTCCGGCGTGGTGCTGATCGGCGCCTACCTCTCGGCCCACCTGACCGGCCTGATCGGCAAGCAGGGCATCGTGATCGTGGCCGCCGTCTGGGGCTGGACCCAGTGGCAGCGCGGCCGCCGCGCGACCGGTGAGATCGAGGTCCGGTTCGCCACCGCCCGCGAGCGCGCCGCCCTGATCGGCGCCACCGCGGTGGCCACCGTCGCCCTCGCCGGGCTGTTCATCGCCGTCCCGGAGCTCTCCTGGAGCCCGTGGGCCGACGCCTACATCTTCACCGGCACGCTGGCCGCGATGTACGCGCAGGCCAGGGGCTGGGTGGAGTTCTGGTTCGCCTGGATCGCCGTCGACCTGGTCGGCGTCCCGCTCGCCTTCACCAGCGGCTACACCTTCTCCGGCATCACCTACGCCATCTACTTCGTGCTCGTGCTGCTGGGCCTGCAGGCCTGGTGGACCCGCACCCGCACCCCCCGGCCCGCCAACAAGGCCGTCCCGCAAGGAGTTTCGGCATGACCGTGCAGCCCGAGAACGACATCCGTCAGCTGGTCGACGACGCCTTCGCGCTCGACCCGGTGGAGCGGGCCGTGGCCGACATCGCGCTCGGCCGGCCGGTCATCGTGGTCGACGACGAGGACCGCGAGAACGAGGGCGACATCGTCTTCGCCGCCTCCGCCGCCACCCCCGAGCTGATGGCCTTCACCATCCGCTACTCCTCCGGCGTGATCTGCGTGCCGATGACCGGCGAGGAGCTGGACCGGCTCAAGCTGCCCCCGATGACCCAGGTCAACGAGGACCGCAAGGGCACCGCCTACGCGATCTCGGTGGACGCCCGCGACGGCGTGGACACCGGCATCTCGGCCGCCGACCGGGCCCGCACCGTCAAGCTGCTCTCCACGGTGGCCACCGAGCCGGGCGACCTCACCCGCCCCGGCCACGTCTTCCCGCTGCGCGCCGTCGAGGGCGGCGTGCTGGTCCGCCCCGGCCACACCGAGGCCGCCGTGGACCTGGCCCGCCTCGCCGGGCTGGCCCCGGCCGGTGCCATCGCCGAGGTGGTCAACGACGACGGCACCATGGCCCGGCTGCCCGAGCTGGTCGCCTTCGCCCGCGAGCACGGCCTGGCGATCATCTCGATCGAGGACCTGATCGCCTACCGGCGCCGCACCGAGCTGCACGTCAAGCGCACCGCCGTCACCCAACTGCCCACCGAGCACGGCGAGTTCACCGCCGTCGGGTACAAGGGCACGCTGGACGGGGTCGAGCACATCGCGCTGGTGGCCGGCGGGCTGACCGCCGACGGCAAGCTCCCGGTCGGCGAGGACGTGCTGGTGCGCCTGCACTCCGAGTGCCTCACCGGCGACGTCTTCGGCTCGCTCCGCTGCGACTGCGGCCCCCAGCTGGCCGCCTCGCTGGAGGAGGTGGCCGCCTCCGGCCGCGGCGTGGTGGTCTACCTGCGCGGCCACGAGGGCCGGGGCATCGGCCTCACCCACAAGCTGCGCGCCTACGAGCTCCAGGAGCAGGGCCGCGACACGGTGGACGCCAACCTCGAACTCGGCCTGCCGGCCGACGCCCGGGACTACAGCATCGGCGCCCACATGCTGGTCGACCTCGGGGTCCGCTCGCTGACCCTGCTCACCAACAACCCCGACAAGACCGCCGCGCTGACCGAGCACGGCATCAAGGTCAAGGGCCGTCGGGGCCTGGAGACCCAGCCCGGCGAGCACAACGCCGCCTACCTGCGCACCAAGCGGGACCGGATGGGCCACGAGCTGACCCGGCTCGACCCCGAGGCCTGACCCGCCACCGCGCACCCGCCACCGCGCACCCGCCACTGCGCACCCGCCGAACCCGCAGACCTGACGAACCACCACCACCCAGAGAACGGACCACCCACGTGAGCGGCCACGGAGCCCCCGAGCTGACCCTCAAGAACTGCGCCGACCTGCGGGTCGCGGTGATCGCCGCGCAGTGGCACCAGCAGGTGATGGACGGCCTGCTGGACGGCGCGCACCGCGCGCTCAAGGAGCTCGGCATCGAGGAGCCGACCATCGTCCGGGTGCCCGGCACCTTCGAACTCCCGGTCGCCGCCAAGGTGCTGGCCGAGCGCGGCTACGACGCCGTGGTCGCGCTCGGCGTGGTCATCCGCGGCGGCACCCCGCACTTCGACTACGTCTGCCAGGGCGCCACGATCGGCCTGACCGACGTCAGCGTGCAGACCGGCGTCCCGGTCGGCTTCGGCGTGCTGACCTGCGACAACGAGCAGCAGGCGCTGGACCGCGCCGGCCTGCCCGGCTCGGCCGAGGACAAGGGCCACGAGGCCGTCACCGCGGCGGTCGCCACCGCCGCCGCGCTGCGCTCCGTCTCCGAGCCCTGGCGCTGACCCGGCGCTGACCCGGTGACGGGCCGGCGTACGCCGGACGTCCAGCGGAGTGTCCACGCTCCGGAATCGTTTACCGTCCGTCAGCCCGCAAGCCGTAAGGTGAGCCCATCATGGCTTCGAAGACATTCGAGGAGCTGTTCACCGAGCTCCAGCAGAAGGCCGCCACGGCCGACCCCTCGACCTCCCGCACCGCGCAGCTCGTCCAGCAGGGCGTCCATGCGATCGGCAAGAAGGTCGTCGAGGAGGCGGCCGAGGTCTGGATGGCCGCCGAGTACCAGTCCACCGAGGAGACGGCGGAGGAGATCTCGCAGCTCCTCTACCACCTTCAGGTGATGATGGTCGCGCGCGGGCTGACGCTGGACGACGTCTACAAGTACCTCTGAAACACCCTCAGTACTCCGGAACACCCACACCTCCCGATGAAGGGCTCCTCTCTCATGCTGCGCATCGCCGTCCCCAACAAGGGTTCGCTCTCGGGTCCCGCGGCGGAGATGCTCCATGAGGCCGGCTACCGCCAGCGCAAGGACCCCAAGGAGCTGGTGCTGGTCGACCCGGAGAACCAGGTCGAGTTCTTCTTCCTCCGCCCGCGCGACATCGCCGTCTACGTCGGCTCCGGCCGCCTCGACGTCGGCATCACCGGCCGGGACCTGCTGCTGGACTCCGCCTCGGACGCCGAGGAGGTGCTGGCGCTGGGCTTCGGCGGCTCGACCTTCCGGTTCGCCAAGCCGGTCGGCGTGGAGGTCGCGGACGTGCAGGGCCTGGAGGGCCTGCGGATCGCCACCTCCTACACCGGCCTGGTCGAGCAGCACCTGGCCGAGCACGGCGTGAAGGCCACCGTCACCAAGCTGGACGGCGCGGTGGAGACCGCGGTCCAGCTCGGCGTGGCCGACGTGATCGCCGACGTGGTGGAGACCGGCACCAGCCTGCGCAACGCCGGTCTGGAGATCTTCGGCGAGCCGATCCTGGTCTCCGACGCGGTGGTCATCCGGCCCAAGGGCGCGGGCGAGGACGCCCGGGTCGAGGGCTTCCTGCGCCGGCTGCAGGGCGTGCTGGTGGCCCGCCGCTACGTGCTGATGGACTACGACATCCGGGCCGAGAAGGTCAGCGAGGCCGTCGCCCTGACGCCGGGCCTGGAGTCGCCGACCGTCTCCCCGCTGCACACCGAGGGCTGGGTCGCGGTCCGCTCCATGGTGCTGCGCAAGGAGGCCCAGCGGATCATGGACGACCTCTGGGCGATCGGTGCCCGGGCCATCCTGGTCACCAACATCCACGCCTGCCGCATCTGAGCCAGGCCCTCTGAGCCCGGCGCGTCCGAGCCTGCCGTCTCGGAGCGTGTAAGCACCTCGTAGGGTGGGACGTCGTCAGCGACGTCCCACCCTTCGGCTTTCCCCGTCTGGAGAACCACGTGTCCAGCCCCGCCGCCCCGCCCGCCGTCGACCTCCCCGTCACCTGGGCCCCGCGCCGCAACCGGGTCGTGCTCGCGGTGATCTGCGCCGTCTTCCTGGTGCTCTTCACCACCATGGCCGTGGCCCTGCCGCCGCACTGGCACTTCAACGACCGGGTGGCGATGTTCTGCTCCGGCCTGCTGTTCGCCTCGGTCGGCGTGATGCTCGCCCGCCCGCAGGTGAAGGCCGACGCGGAGGGGGTCACGGTGACCAACTTCGTCCGCAGCCACCGGTTGAGCTGGGCCCAGGTCGTCCGGGTGAACTTCCGTCAGGGCGACCCCTGGGTGACCCTCGACCTGGCCGACGGCACCGCGCTGGCCGCCGTCGGCATCCAGGCGGGCGGCGGCCGCGCGCAGGCCGTCCGGGCCGCCCGGGCCCTGCGCGACCTGGTGGAGCACCGGGGCGCGGCGCGGGTCTGACGGGTCCTCCGTTCCCGTACGGCCATCGTCTACGCTGGCCGGTGACCCTTACGACCTGAGGAGTGACACCTCCCCTCGATGGACGATCCGTCCGGTAGCAGTACCGACGCCGCCTCTCCCGACCGGGAGGCGGCACCGTGACCACCGCCTGGCTGCTGCTGCTCGCGGCCCTGCTGCTGATCCTCGCCAACGGCCTGTTCGTGGCCGCCGAGTTCGCCCTCGTCACGGTCGACCGGGGGACGATCGAACGCTCCGCCGCCGAGGGGGACCGCAGGGCGCAGCGCGTGCAGAAGGCGCAGCGGCACCTCTCCTTCCAGCTCTCCGGGGCCCAACTCGGCATCACCGTCACCTCCTTGGTGGTCGGCATGCTCGCCGAGCCCGCCCTCTCGGTGCTGCTCGCTCCCGTGCTCACCGGCCTGGGCGTGCCGGAGGCCGCCGCGCACGGCCTCGCGGTGGCGGTCGGGATGGCGCTGGCCACCGTGGTGCAGATGGTGACGGGCGAGCTGGTGCCGAAGAACTGGGCCATCTCCCACCCGGTACAGGTCGCCTACGCGGTGGTCGGCCCGCAGCGGGTCTTCTCCGCCGTATGCCGCCCGCTGATCCGCCTCCTGAACGGCTCCGCCGACCGGATGGTCCGGGCGCTCGGCATCGAGCCGCAGGAGGAGTTGGACCATGCCCGCACCCCCGAGGAGCTGGTCTCACTGGCCCGGCACTCCGCCAAGGAGGGGGCGCTGGACGAGCAGTCGGCCAAGCTCTTCGTGAAGACCCTGGCGCTGGCCGAGCTCACCGCCGGGAGCGTGATGACCCCGAGGATCGACGTCGCCGCCCTCCAGCGCGACGCCACCGCCTCCGACGTGCTCAACCTGACCAGGGCCACCGGCTACTCCCGCTTCCCGGTCTACGCCGAGGGCCTGGACGAGGTCACCGGCACCGTCACCCTCAAGGACGCGCTGGCCGTGGCGGCCGAGCGCCGCCCGGGCATCCGGGTGGCCCAACTCGCCCACCCCGCCCTGCTGGTGCCCGAGACGCTGCCCTGCGAGGAGCTGCTCGACCGGCTGCGGCGCGAGCAGCCGATGGCCGTCGTGGTGGACGAGTACGGCGGCACCGCCGGGGTGGTCACCCTGGAGGACATCGTCGAGGAGATCGTCGGCGAGGTGCAGGACGAGCACGACCTCGCCGACCTGCCCGACCTGCGGCCGCTGCCGGCCCAGGACGGCCTGCCCGCCTGGGAGGCCGACGGCCGGGCCCGGCTCGACCAGTTGGAGGCGATCGGCCTGCACGCGCCCGACGGCCCGTACGAGACCCTCGGCGGACTGCTCTCCGACCTGCTCGGCAAGCTCCCGGCTCCCGGTGAGGAGGCGTCACTGCCCGGCTGGCGGTTCACCGTGCTGGCCGTGGAGCGGCACCGCACCAGCCGGGTGCTGGTGCGGCGCACCGCCGAGGGGAGGGACGCATGAGTGTCCTGCAACTGGCCGCCTCGCTGCTCCTGCTGCTGGGCAACGCCTTCTTCGTCGGCGCCGAGTTCGCCGTCATCTCGGTGCGGCGCAGCCAGATCGAACCGCTGGCGGAGGCGGGCAACCGCCGGGCGCGGACGGTGCTGCACGCGCTGTCGAACGTCTCGGCGATGCTGGCCGCCGCCCAACTCGGCATCACCGTCTGCTCCTTGCTGCTGGGCGCGCTGGCCGAGCCGACCATCGCCGGCCTGCTGGAGGGGCCGTTGACGGCGGTCGGGATCCCGGAGCAGCTGATCCACCCGATCGGCTACGCGGTGGCGCTGGCGCTGGTGGTCTTCCTGCACATGGTGGTCGGCGAGATGGTGCCCAAGAACATCGCGCTGGCCGGGCCGGAGAAGGCCGCCCTCTGGCTCGGCCCGCCGCTGGACCGGCTGGCGCGCGGGCTCTCGCCCGTGATCCGCTTCCTCAACGCCCTCGCCAACGGGGTGCTGCGGCTGTTCCGGGTCGAGCCCAAGGACGAGGTCGAGTCCGTCTTCACCACGGAGCAGCTGCTCTACCTGCTGACCGACTCCAGGGAGGCCGGGCTGCTGGACGAACAGCGGCAGGAACGGCTGGAGGACGCCCTGGAGTTGGGGGTGCGGCCGGTCACCGACGTCCTGCTGGCCCCGGACCAGCTGGTCACGGTCGGGCCGGCGGTGACGGCCGCCGAGATCGAGGACCTCGCGGTGCGGACCGGCTTCTCGCGCTTCCCCGTCCTCGACGGGGCCGGGCAGGTGCGGGGCTACCTGCACGTCAAGGACGCGCTGGACGTGGACGACCGCGAGGCCCCGGTGCCGGAGCGGCTCTGGCGGCCCGTCACCGTACTGCGCGGGTCGCTGCCGCTGGACGACGCGCTGGCCGCGATGCAGCGGGCCGCCTCGCACCTGGCCGCGGTGGTGGACCAGGACGGGAAGGCGCTGGGGCTGGTGGCCCTGGAGGACGTCCTGGAGGAGCTGGTCGGCGAGATGCACGACCCGGACCACCGGCGGCCGTAGCGGGGACGGGGCGGCCGTGCGCGGCCGGGGGCGGTTCGGCCGAACGCGTGGACGGGGTGGGCCGGACGGAGTGCCTCCCGTGACCCGGGCCGGGGGCGGGGTGAGCATGGCCGACGGTACGCCGGGCGGCGAGGCGCTCGGCGGCCGGGCGAAGGGAAGACCGGATGACGGTCGGTCAGGGCGGTGCCCCGGGTCAGCGGACGCTCCGGCGTTCGGCGGTCGCGACGGCGGTGGCGGTCGCCCTCTGGGCGGGCCCGCTCGGCGCCCTCGCCCACGCGGACCCGGGGCCCCCGCCGGCCGACGACCGGCCCGGAGCGGCCCGGGTGCCGGGGCCGTTCGCCCAGCCGGGAGCCTTCGCCGAGCCGGGAGCCTTCACCCGGCCCGGTGATCCGGCCGTGGTGGTGCCGCAGCCCGGGGTGTCCGCGCTCCCGGCGGCCGAGATCGGTGACCCGGTGCTGGTGCGGCTCGCCCTGGACATCGCCGAACTGCGGCCCGCCGCCGACGCGGCGCGGGTACTGGCGGAGCGTCAGGCGGGCGAGGCGGCGGGCCTTCGGCAGGCCGCCGACGTGCTCGGCGCGGAGCGGGCGGCGGCGGGGGCCCGGCTCCAGGACGGTGAACTGGGAGCGGCGCAGCTGGCGGGCTCCGACTACCGGGGGCAGGGCCTCTCCGGCTTCCTGCGGCTGCTGGTCACCGGGCCGACGGCGCTGGTGCCCGACGGCGTGCCGATGGCCGGGGCGCGGGCCCAGGCCGACCTGGTCCGGCAGCTGCGCGGCACCTACGCCGAGGTCAGCGGGCGGCAGGAGGCGGCGGAGCGGGCGGCGCAGGAGGCGGGGGCGGCGGCCGGGGCGAGCCGGGCCGCACAGGCGGACCTGGAGCGGCGGCTGGCCGACACGGTGGCGGAGCTGGCGCGGGACGCACGGGCCAAGGCGGCGCCCGGCGGCGGGGTGACGATGGTTCAGGCGGAGGACTCGGCCGCGCTGCCGGAGACGGACGCCGCACCGAGCGGGGCGGGGGCGCGGGCGGTCGCCGAGGCGCTGGGGCAGCTCGGCCGCCCGTACGTCTGGGGCGGCGCCGGCCCCGAGGTCTTCGACTGCTCCGGCCTCACCTCCTGGGCCTGGCAGCACGCCGGGACCCCGATCCCACGCACCAGCCAGGACCAGTGGGCGGGCCTGACCCGTGTCCCCCTCCACGAGCTCCGCCCGGGCGACCTGGTGATCTACGACCCCGGCGCCACCCACGTCTCGATGTACCTCGGCGGCGGCCTGGTCGTCCACGCCCCCCACCCCAGGACCGTCGTCAAGATCGCCCCCCTCGGCCTCCTCCCCGTCCTCGGCGCGGTCCGCCCGGACGCCGACCCGCGGTCGGCCCTTCAGGACTGACGGGCCAGCAGCAGCACGGTGGCGTCGTCCTGGTGGCCGGTCGCCCCGGCGAGCGGGAGCAGTCGGTCGGCCAGGGGTTCCAGGGAGTCCCCGGGCCAGGCCGAGAGCACGGCGCCGAGCGCCGCCAGGCCCTGCTCCAGGGGGAGTGCGGGCCCTTCCACCAGGCCGTCGGTGCACAGCGCCAGCAGGGCGCCGGGCGGGAGGTCGACCGGTTCGGTGGGGTACCCCTGGCCCGGCAGGACACCGAGCGGCAGACCTCCGGTGACGTTCTCGGTCCGGACGGCGCCGTCGGGGCCGACCACCAGCAGCGGGGGGTGCGCGGCGCGGGCGACCAGGGTGGAGCCGGTGCGCGGGTCGAGCCGCAGCAGGGTGCAGGTGGCGGTGGCCGAGACCGGGAAGCGGTCCAGGAAGTCGTTGACCAGACCGAGCACCGTACCCGGGTCGGGGGAGCCCAGGGAGTACGCCCGCACCAGGGTGCGCAGCCGGGCCATCAGCGGGGCGGCGTGCGCGCCGTGGCCCTGGACGTCGCCGACGCAGACCATCACCGTGCCGTCGCGCAGGTCGATCAGGTCGTACCAGTCACCGCCGAGGCCGAGGTCGTGCTGGGCCGGCAGGTGACGGACCGTCACGGTCAGGCCGTCCACGGCGTCCGGCGGAAGCGGCGCGGCGCCGGCCTGGAACGCGTCGGCCAGGTCCAGGTACGGCTGGGTGCGGCCGGTGCGCGCCAGTGCCTGCCCGGCCAGCCGGGCCACCTCGCGGATCGCGGCGACGGCGGTCGGTGCCAGGCCGTCCGGGCCCTCGTGGCCCAGCGCCCACGCGCCGAGCGGTGCGCCGCCGGGCTCGGTGAGCGGCAGGATGCTCCAGGAACGCGTCCGGGGCTCGGCCACCAGGGTGCCGCCGTCCGGGGCCAGGGCCAGGTACTCGTCCCGGGTGAGGAAGCTGGGCCGCCCGGTGCGGGCCACCACCGCCAGCGGCAGGGCGGCGTCGAGCGGCACCACCCAGGGAGCGCCGTGCCCGGCCGGCGGCTCGGGCCGCCGCTCGATCCGCAGCCGCCGCCCCCGGTCGCCGTCCAGCAGTCCGACGGTGGCCTGGGTCGCGCCGATCAGCGCCGGGAACCGCTCCAGCAGCAGGTCCGCCACCCGCTCCTGGGAGGGCGCCAGCAGGAGCTCCTCGGCCGGGCGGCGCACCCGGCGGGCGATCCGGGCCCCCTCGTCGGACCTCCCGTCGACCGGCCCGCCGTCGAGCGCCGCGCTCACCCCGACCAGCAGCGGACGGCCCATCACCGTGAACGAGCAGGCCCAGGTGAGCAGCCAGCGCCAGCCGCCGTCGTCGCCCTGGAAGCGGAAGTGCGCCTGGACGGTGCGGCCGGGCTGCTCGGTGGCGTCCAGCTGGAGGCTCAGCAGGTCCGGGACGTCGTCCGGATGCACCCGGGCCAGGAACTCCGCGACCGTCAACTGCCGGGCCCCGGGCACCCCGTAGAGCAGGGCGGCGGAGTCGTCCCGCTGGTTCACCCCCTCCGTCGGGTCGGCGCACCACAGGCCGAGCGGGGTGCGCTCCAGCAGCCATTCGCGCGGGCCGGTGCCGATCAGCAGCTCCACCACGGGCAGCTCCGGGGCCGAGGTGAGCACCGGCCGGGCCCGGACCCAGACCGACTGGGCCGGTCCGCCCTCGGCGGAGGTGGCCAGCAGGGCGGGCACCAGTCCGCCGTCCGGTGCGGCCAGCAGCCCGGCGACCTTCTCGCCCGAGGCGGGTTCGAACAGCCGCGAGGCCGGCTGCCCGAGCACCCGCGCGGCCGGCAGACCGCCCACCGTCGCCTCCTGCGGGCAGACGGCGGCCACCCGTCCCTGACGGTCCACCAGCAGCGACACCGCCTGCACGACCCGGTCCACGCTGCTCCTCACCCTGGGCGGCCCCTCCGACCGAGCCTGCCACCGGACGGGCGGCCCGGCGCGCGGTCGCCTCCGGCGGGGTGAGGAGGGACGGCGCGAGGGGCGTGGTGAGTGGCTGACGGACCGTTGCCTCCGGCGTCCCCGCCGGAGGTGTGGGTCAGGAGCGGCCGGCGATGAGCTCGCCGTAGGCCTGCATGAGGTCGGGGAGGCGGAGGGTGATCAGGTCCTCGCGGCCGGGGGTGGTGGTGAGGGTGGAGAGGCGCAGGTCGCGGTAGGCGCAGGACTTCTCGTAGAGGGTGCGGATGAAGCGGCCGTTGCCGAGGTCGTCGATCCAGCCCTCGGCGACCACGTGGGTGCAGATGCTGGCCAGCTCCTCCGCGGCGTCCGGGTCCCAGCCGTCGCCGCTGCCGGCGGCGAGGGTGCGGCCGATGGCGGTGAGTTCGGCGGGGCGGTAGCTGGGGAAGTCGACCCGGGTGGTGAAGCGGGAGTTGAGGCCGGGGTTGGTGGCGAGCAGGCGGTTCATGCCCTCGGGGTAGCCGGCCAGGATGACGACCAGGCGGTCGCGGTTGTCCTCGGCGCGCTTGAGCAGGACCTGGAGCGCCTCGTCCCCGTAGGCGTCGCCCTGGCTGTAGCCGGAGTTGGAGAGGCTGTAGGCCTCGTCGATGAAGAGGACGCCGTCCAGCGCGGAGTCGATCAGCTCGTTGGCCTTGACCGCCGTCTGCCCGAGGTACTCGCCGACCAGGTCGGCGCGCTGGGCCTCCACCAGGTGGTCGCCGGAGAGCAGGCCGAGCGCGTGGAAGACCTGGCCGAGGATCCGCGCGACGGTGGTCTTGCCGGTGCCGGAGGGGCCGGAGAAGACGAAGTGCCGCTTGGGCGGGGCGACCGGCAGCGACTGGTCGGCCCGCAGCCGGGACATCCGCAACTGGGCCGAGAGCGCCCGGACCTGACGCTTCACCGGGTCCAGCCCGACCATCTGCTCCAGCTGGGCGAGCGCCGCCTCCAGGCCGTCGCTGCCGCCGGAGCGCAGCGGCACCGGGCCGGACGGCGGAGCGGCGCCGACGGCGGTGGCCCGGACCGGCGTCTGGGTGGGCTCGGGCGTGGTCTCGGGCTCCGGTGCCTGCTCGGGCGAGGCGGAGGCCGCAGGCTCCGCCGGGGGAGCGACGGGGGGTTCGGCGGGCTCCGCGGCGTCGAGGAACTCCTCGTCGGGGAAGGGGAGTTCGCCCGAGGTGAGGGCGGGCAGCAGCAGTTCGTCGAGCACCCCGTCCTCGGTGGCGATGGCGGCCAGCCGGGCTGCGGTGTCCATGAAGCCGGGGTCGGCGCGGTGCACGGCGCGGTAGAGCGGGAGGGCGGCGGCGCTGCGCCCGGCGCCCTCGTAGGCGCGGGCCAGCCAGTAGCGCAGCTCCTTGCGCTGGGGCTGCTCGGAGCGGCAGCGGGCCAGCGAGACGGCCAGCGGGTGCTGGGCCTGGGCGCACATGTCGAGGCGGACCCGGGCCATGCCGGCGAACAACCCGGCCTCGATGCCGAGGAGTTGGTCGTCCAGCAGCGGCTCGGTGTCGCGGATCAGCTGCTCCCAGTCCTTGAGCAGGTAGGAGCGGCAGGCGTGCAGGAAGCGGACGGAGGGGTCGTCCTCGGGGGAGGAGCAGGAGGCCAGGGCGGTGTCCAGCTCCGCCAGGTGCCGGCCGTCCAGCCAGTGCGAGGCGTGCGCCAGGGCGAGGTCGCGGGCGTCCTCCAGGACGGGCTGCACCCACCAGCCGAGCCAGTACCAGGAGCTGAGCGGCCGCCGGTGCTGGGCGCGCTGCTCGCCGAAACGTTTCTGGTGGCGGTGCATCTCGACCAGTGCGGCGGAGGTGTCGCAGCGCAGCGCGTGCAGGCCGAGCCAGGCGTCCGCCATCCCCGGGTCGAGCCGCACGGCGGTGCGGAACTCCTCCTCCGCGCGCGCGTACGAGCCCGCGGCGTAGGCGTCCATCGCCCGCAGCCAGGCCCGGTCGGCCAGCCGGTCCGGCCCGGTGGAATCGGAACTCGCCATGACACTCAGCCCCCCGCCGTGTGCACCAGCACACCCCCTTGCGGAAATCGTACCGGTGGGAGGCTGATCCGGAAGGGTGGCGCGCGAAGCCAATCCGGCATCAAATCCGGTGGGGCGGCGCGGGATTGGACGATCTTCGGCGGAGCGCCGGGAGGGGGACGGCACCTCCGGCTCACGGGGGAACAAGCCGGAGGTGCCGTGTCTGTGGTTGCGCGCTCAACCAACCGCGCGCTGAGCTGAACCTAAATGCTGCCGATCCCCCAGGTCAAGGGCCCTGCGGAGGTCTCACTTAGGGTGCCCTCAGCGATCCGGCCGGTGACTCCGTGCACCAGGAGATCGGCGTACGGACGGCTCGGGTCGGCGGCGAAGTGGGCCCGCTCGGCGACCGCCCAGCCGGCCCAGAAGCCGGCCAGCTCCGGCCCGTCCCGCAGTTCGCCGCGGGCCCGGGCGGCGGCCTGGCCCAGCTCCATCCAGACCAGCAGCGCCAGATCGGGCCGCACCTCGCGCCGTCCGGCGCCCACCCCCTCCAGCAGCACCACGGGCGCGGGCGGGACCTGACGGACCGTCGCGAACCGGCGCTCGACCCAGTCGTAGACCCGGTGCTCGGCGGTGCGGCCGCGCGCCAGCGGCTCCAGCACCTCGGTGCGCAGGCGCCGCGTCCAGCCGAACGGCTCCTCGTGGGTGGCCAGGTCGTCCAGGTGCACCACGGGGGCGCCGCCCAGCGCCTCGGCCAGGCGTCCGGCGAAGGTGGTCTTGCCCGAGCCCGCGTGCCCGTCGACGGCGACCAGCCGCACCGGGCCGAGCGACGGCGGCAGGGCGCGCAGCCGGTCGGCGAGCGGGGCGAGGTCGGCGGCGGTCACCGGCCCACTCTACGGGCGGCCGCAGGTCGCGGCCCCGCGGCCGGTTCTGACGTTGTGGCACCGGAGCTCGGGTGATGTGCCGTTCCGGACCGTGACGGCGCGCCCGGCATCGGGCATACTGCACAACGCCAAGCCCTGTGAACGAGCGTTCACCGCGATCCGGTGGTGCTCGGGCCGACCTGCCGCGCCGACCCGTACCCTCCGGGCCGGCGCCCGACCGAGGAGGCGACGAACCCTCATGACTTCCGCCGCTGCCAAGCCCGTGGACCGCCAGCTGCCGAGCGAGGAGGCCCGCGAGCTCCTCGCCCTGACCCGGGACCTGGTGCAGAACGAGCTCCGCCCCCGCGCGGCCGAGGACGAGGCCGCCAACCGCTTCCCGCGCGAGGTGTTCGCCACCCTCGGCGAGGCCGGGCTGCTCTCCCTCCCCTACGGCGAGGAGTACGGCGGCGGCGAGCAGCCGTACGAGGTCTACCTCCAGGTGCTGGAGGAGCTGGCCGCCGGCTGGCTCGCGGTCGGCCTCGGCGTCAGCGTCCACACCCTCTCCTGCCACGCCCTGGCCACCTTCGGCTCCGAGGAGCAGAAGCGCCGCTGGCTGCCCGGCATGCTCGGCGGGGCCCAGCTCGGCGCCTACTGCCTCTCCGAGCCGCAGTCCGGCTCCGACGCGGCCGCGCTGCGCACCCGGGCCGAGAAGGACGGCGGCCAGTACGTGGTGAACGGCACCAAGGCCTGGATCACCCACGGCGGGCAGGCCGACTTCTACAGCTCGATGGTGCGCACCGGCGAGGACGGCCCGCGCGGGATCAGCTGCCTGCTGGTGCCGGGCGACGCCGAGGGCCTGTCGGCCGCGCCGCCGGAGCACAAGATGGGCATGCGCTCCTCGCCCACCGCCCAGCTGCACTTCGACGGCGTGCGGGTGGACGAGGACCGGCTGGTCGGCGAGGAGGGCCAGGGCTTCCAGATCGCCCTCTCCGCGCTGGACTCCGGCCGGCTGGGCATCGCCGCCTGCGCGATCGGCGTGGCCCAGGCCGCGCTCGACCTGGCGGTGGAGTACGCGGGCACCCGGCAGCAGTTCGGCCGCCCGATCGCCGAGTTCCAGGGCCTGTCCTTCATGCTGGCCGACATGGCCACCAAGATCGAGGCCGGGCGTTCGCTCTACCTCGCGGCGGCCCGCCGCCGGGACGCCGGGATGGCGTTCTCCAAGGAGGCCGCGATGGCCAAGCTGTTCTGCACCGACGCGGCGATGAGCGTCACGGTCGACGCCGTCCAGGTGCTCGGCGGCGCCGGCTACACCCAGGACTTCCCGGCCGAGCGCTACATGCGCGAGGCCAAGGTGCTGCAGATCGTGGAGGGCACCAACCAGATCCAGCGGCTGGTGATCGGGCGTCACCTCAGCGGCCGCTGAAGCGTGTAGTCACCACGGAGGGCGCCGGTCCGCACGGGGGGACCGGCGCCCTACGGGTTCGTACGAGGCTTCAGGGGCGTCGCGGCGGACGGCCGGTCAGTGCCGGACCAGGCCGCGCGAACGCTGCTGGGGCACCCGGGCGCGGCGCTCCAGCGGGCCCGAGCCCGGGGCGCCCGCGTGCGAGAACGGGTGGGTGCGCCAGTCGAAGTCGGCCGGCAGGCTGATCAGCTCCATGCCGTTCGGCTCGGCGTGCTCGGCCGAGTCGCACTCCGCGAGCTCGGCGGTCGGCGCGCCGGTGCCCGGGCAGAGCTGGGCGGAGAAGGGGTGCCAGGCGGTGGGCAGGACGGCGTGCTGCGGCAGCCGGTCCTCGTCGCCGAGCAGCGCGATCGGGCGGTCGCACTCGGGGCAGTGCACCCGGAAGATCTCCCAGGTCTCCATCTCGCCCGGGTCGACACCCGGGAAGTCCTCGAAGTCGAGGCGTTCGTGATCCTCCGCAGCGGTGCGGGAAGGCTGTTCGACAGCAGGCATGTGATCCCCCTCGGATCTGGCCCGGCCTTCGTCGGCCCCGGCCAAGAGCAGCACTTCCCGCTGACGGGGCCTCATAACCCTGCGGAGGGCCGCAGTGTGATGCACACCGTGTGCTCTGGGCCACATTCACGCGGCATGTGCCACCTGCGCGCCCCTCGCGACCTCGTCACGACCTGGTCACGTCCTCCGCGCTTCCTCCCCACGGACCCGGAGCCGCCCCGGCCGCCGGCCAGGGCGGCGCCCCGGCCCCAGGCCCCCGGCCGCCGCTGCGGTCGTCAGCCCCGGCGGGGCCGGCGGATCTTCATGTCGTCCATGCTGGTGACCTGGCTGCGCAGTTCGCCGTGGCCGACCCCGCGGGCCGCCAGTGCCGCCGCGGCCCGCTCCTCGGCGGCCGGGCCCGCCGCCTCGTCCGCCAGCTCGGCCGGCTGGCGGACCACGCAGCGGTAGCTGAAGGCGTGCAGCTGCTCGTCGTAGACCAGGGTGCCCTCGTCGGTGAAGGCGGCGAACAGGTGGCTGTGCTGCGGGGCCTGCGCCAGCAGGGTGGTGCGGTGGTCCTCGTCCAGGTCGGCGAAGACGCCGCGGACGATCACGCGGTAGGTGCGCTCGGTCATGGGTGGTGCCCTTCCGGGGTGGTGGGGTCCTGCCCGGCGAGCAGGACGGCGAGTCCGTCGAGGAGGCGTTCGAGGCCGAACTCGAACCGCTCGTCCATGCCCGGGCCGGTCAGGGCGCCGGCCAGGGCGGTCAGGTGCGGGAAGTCCTCCGGCGGCAGTGCGGCCAGCTGTGCCCCGGCGGCGTCGGCGGCCGCCCGGCGGTCGGCGCCCATCGCCTCGGCGGCGGAGAGCGGCCCCTGCTCCTGGAGCACGAAGCCCTGGACGAACGCGCCCAGCAGGTAGTTGACCATCGCCGCGTCCGGGTCCGAGAACCCCGCCGCGCGCAGGCGCCCCAGCTGATCGTCCATCAGACGCAGCAGCGCCGGCCCGGGCGCCAGGCGCCCCGCCACCACCTTCGCCGCGTCCCGCCGGTCCAGCAGGTGGCGTCGGTACCGCAGGCAGTACTCCCGCAGCTGCTCCCGCCAGCTCCCGACCGGCGGCGGGGCTTCGGCGTCCGCCATCAGCGCGTCGGAGAGGAGGTCGAGGATCTCCTCCTTGTTCCGCACGTGCCAGTAGAGCGAGGGTGCCTGCACCCCGAGCTCGGCCGCCACCTTGCGCATGGACAGCCCGTTCACGCCCTCGCGCTCCAGCACCAGCAGAGCGGCGGCGGCGATCGCCGGACGGCTCAGCGGCGGCGGGCCCTCAGTGCCGGTGGCTGTGCCGGGCATGGGCGTACCTCCTCTAACGGTGTTAGGTGGAGCCTATCCCTAACACCGTTAGAGGAGGTACCGAATTTTCCCGGTCCCGGTCCCGGCCTCAGCCGAAGTCGGGGATGGGGTGGTCCGGGGCGAGGGCGGTGGCGATGCGTTGGGTGATGGTCTGGGCGGTGTGGCCGGCGGGGGTGGTCGGGCCCTTGGTGGTGGTGACGGCGATGGAGAGGTCGTCGCAGGGGAGGTGGGCCTGGGAGGCGGTGTAGCCGTAGAACAGGGGGTGCTGGGAGATCCAGTCGCCGAGGACCACGACGCCCATGCCGTAGTGGGTGGCCTCGGTCTGGGGGAGGCAGACGGTGTCGGGGCAGCGCTCGGTGGGGTGGCCGAGGCCGACCGTGCCGGGGTTCAGGAGTTCCGCGCGGGAAGCCTCGGAGAGGAGTTCGCCGCCGCCGATGCCGCCGGCCGAGCGGGCCAGGTCGCAGATGTCGGTGGTCTGGACGGCGCCCGGGGCGGTGGTCCAGGAGGGGTTCCAGAAACTGGACTCCTCGTAGGTGCCGCGTTCGGCGGTGAAGGCGTGCAGGACCGGGGCGGGGATGTCCGGGGTGGAGGAGTTCCTGGTCTCGGCCAGGCCCAGCGGGTCGAGGACCTCCTGCTGGAGGAGCTGCTCCAGCGGCATCTTCGCGATCTTCTCCAGGGCGGCCCCGAGCAGCACGAAGTTGGCGTGCGAGTAGCTCCAGTTGGTGCCCGGGTCGTACCAGGGGTGGTGACCGAGCGAGACGTCCACCAGCTCCCGCGCCGTCCACTGCCGGAACGGGTCCGCGTACAGGCCCTCGCCGAAGCCGGGGGAGGTCACGTAGTCGACCAGGCCGGAGGTGGAGGAGCCGAGCATCCGCAGGGTGATGCGCCCGCCGTCCGGCAGGTCCGGCAGCCAGGTGGAGACCGGGTCGTCCAGGCTCACCGCGCCCTCGTCGACCAGCCGGAGCAGGGCGGTGCCCAGGTAGCTGATCGCGATGTTGCCGTTGCGGAAGTGCATGGCCGGCTCGGCAGGCACCCCGGTCATCGACTCGCCGAGCGCGGTGGTGATCAGCTCCCGGCCGCCCCGGCTCACCCGCAGGATCACCGAGTTGAGCCCCATCTCGGCCTTCGCCGCCTCGGCGATCCGCAGCACCTCGCGGGCCGGGCCCTCCGCGGGCACCTGCGAGCCGACGCAGGGCCGGTGGCGCGGCTCACCGGCCGTCGAGGTGGCCGGGACGGCGAGGGCGAGCAGCGCGGTGGCGGCGGCCAGACGCAGCAGGGTGCCGGGGCGGGAGGCTCTCATCCGGCCAGTCTTCGGTCGGGGTACCCCCGATCCGGGCAGCGCACCGCGGACCCGCCGCCGCCGTCACCCGTCGGGCCCTGACCCGCCGTCAGCCCGGCCGTGGCGGGAACCGGACGCCCGGTGTCGGCGGAACGTCACCGGGCGCGCTAGGTTTGCGCCTTGTGGAGGATCTCGACCAACGCATCGTCCGGCTGCTGCTCGAAGACGGCCGGATGAGCTACACGGACCTGGGCAAGGCCACCGGCCTGTCCACCTCGGCGGTGCACCAGCGGGTGCGGCGCCTGGAGCAGCGCGGCGTCATCCGCGGCTACACCGCCATCATCGACCCGGACGCGGTCGACCTGGCGCTGACCGCGTTCATCTCGGTGAAGCCCTTCGACCCGAGCAGCCCCGACGACACCCCCGAACGCCTCGCCGGGCTGCCGGAGATCGAGGCCTGCCACAGCGTCGCGGGCGACGAGAACTACATCCTCAAGGTCCGGGTCTCCGCCCCCGGCGACCTGGAGGACCTGCTCGCCCGCATCCGCAGCGCGGCCGGCGTCTCCACCCGCACCACCGTGGTGCTCTCCACCCCGTACGAGGCCCGACCCCCGAAGCTCTGACGGGAACCGTCCGGGTGCAGACTGGTGCCCATGAGCGCACCCACCACCCACCGCACCGTGCTGCTGCGCGGCGGTTCCGTCTACAGCCCCGCCGACCCGTTCGCCACCGCGATGCTGGTCGAGGGGGAACACATCGCCTGGGTCGGCAGCGACGGCGCCGCCGAGGCGTACGCGGCGACCGCCGACGAGGTGGTGGAGCTGGACGGCGCGCTGGTCACCCCCGCGTTCGTGGACGCCCACGTGCACGCCACCTCGGCCGGCCTGGCGCTGACCGGTCTCGACCTGACCGGCTGCCCCTCGCTGGCCGAGGCCCTGGAGCGGATCGCCGCCTTCGCCGCGGCCGGTGAGGGCGTGCTGATCGGCCACGGCTGGGACGAGGCCAAGTGGCCCGAGGGCCGCGCCCCGAGCCTCGCCGAACTGGACGCGGCCGCCGGGGGAGCGGCCCTCTACCTCTCCCGCACCGACGTGCACTCCGCCCTGGCCTCCACCGCCCTGCGGGAGCTGACGGAGGGTCTGGCCTCGCTCCCCGGGTACCACCCCGAGGGCCCGGTGAGCCGGGACGCCCACCACGCCGTCCGGCAGACCGCCCTCGCCGAGCTGACGGACGCTCAGCGCCGGGCCGCCCAGCAGGCCACCCTGCGCCGCGCCGCCGAGCTCGGCATCGGCGCGCTGCACGAGTGCGCCGGGCCCGAGATCTCCTCCGAGCAGGACCTCGCCGCGCTGCTCGCGCTGGCCGCCGAGGGCGAGGGTCCCGAGGTCTTCGGCTACTGGGGCGAGCTCGCCCCGGCGGGCGTCGAGACCGCCCTTCGCCTCGGCGCCCTCGGGGCGGGCGGCGACCTCTTCGCGGACGGCGCGATCGGCTCGCGCACCGCCTGCCTGCACGCGCCCTACGAGGACGCCGACCACACCACCGGCACCGCCTACCTGACGGCCGCTCAGATCGCCGACCACGTCACGGCCTGCACCGAGGCGGGCCTGCAGGCCGGCTTCCACGCCATCGGGGACGCCGCGATCGAGGCCGTCCTGGAGGGCGTGCGGACCGCCGCCGGGCGGGTCGGCCTGGAGGCCGTCCGGGCCCGTCGGCACCGGGTCGAGCACGCCGAGGCGCTCGACGAGAAGTCCATCGCCGCCTTCGCGGAGCTCGGCCTGACCGCCTCGGTGCAGCCCGCCTTCGACGCCTTCTGGGGCGGCGAGGACGGCATGTACGTCCAGCGGCTGGGCGCGGAGCGGGCCGCCGCCCTGAACCCCTTCGCGGCGCTGCTGCGGGCCGGCGTCCCGCTGGCCTTCTCCTCGGACGCCCCCGTCACCCCGCTCGACCCCTGGGGCACCGTCCGGGCCGCCGCCTTCCACCGGACCCTGGAGCACCGGGTCTCGGTCCGCGCCGCCTTCACCGCCCACACCCGGGGCGGCTGGCGCGCGATCGGCCGTGACCAGGACGGCGTCCTCGTCCCCGGCGCCGTCGCCAGCTACGCGGTCTGGGCCGCCGGCGACCTGGTCGTCCAGGCCCCCGACTCCCGCGTCGCCGGCTGGTCCACCGACCCCCGCTCCGGCACCCCGGGCCTGCCCGACCTCACCCCGGGCACCCCGCTCCCGACCTGCCTGCGCACCGTCGTCCGGGGCCGCACCGTCCACGCCGCCTGAGCGGGCCCGCTACAGGTCGCCGTACACGCCCTGGAGGGAGCCGACCAGCAGGACCACCACCCCGCCCAGGGCGGCGAGGCCGCAGACGGACAGGCCCAGCGCGAAGGCGGCCTCCCGGGCGGTGCGCGCACCCGGCCGGCGGACGACCACCTCCGACGGGTCCCCGGGGGCGTAGGCGACCTCCAGGGTGGCGGAGCCGCTCTTGGCCCACAGGGAGCGGCTCACGCCGTCGGTGTCGGTGTACGCGTACGTCCAGGGATCGTCCGGGAGCCGCTCCGCCTCGACGGTGATGCCGTGGCGGAGCAGGTACCGCTGACGGTGCGCCAGCCAGAGCCCGCCGAGGCCGACCGCCGTCATCGCCACGCCCAGGGCACCGCACAGCAGGCTCATCACGCCGAGGCCGATCCCCGTGAGCCCGCCCGTGGCGGTGCCGGTGAGGGCGGCCACGGCCGTCACCACGAGGCCGAGCACGAGCGCCCAGCGCCTGAGCAGGCGGATCCACCGCTGCGGCCGCGTCACGGTGAGGCGGTGGTGCCCCGACCGCCCCGCAGGACGGGTACCGGTGACGTGATCGACATGATCGTGATCGTAGGAGCGGACGGGGACCGGCGGAAGTCCACGGGGCGCACGGGCCTGGCTCCCGTGTTCCGCGGTCTCCGGGGTACCGTCTTCCGACCAGAATGGAAGCGCGTGCACAGCAGAGAGGTGGTGCGCAGGTGGCACTGCCCGTCGAACAGGAACGCCCCGTGGCGGCAACCGAGCCCGAGACCCCCGTACAGCGGCGGCTGATCAGGCTGCCGGACCTGCGCCGGACCGGCCTGGCCGTGGCCGCCGGGCTGCTGCTCGCGCTGGCCTTCCCGCCGTACGGCGTGTGGCCGCTGTCGCTCGTCGGCGTCGCCGCCCTGTCGCTGCTCACCCGTGGGCGGACGGCCCGTCAGGGGGCGTGGACGGGCTTCGCGTTCGGCCTGCCGTTCTTCCTGCTGCTGCTCAGCTGGCTGCGGGTGATCGGCTGGGACGCCACCGTCGGACTCTCCGTCATCGAGGCGCTGTTCATGGCTGCCCTGGGCTCCGGCCTGGCCGCCACCTCCCGCCTGCGCGGCTGGCCGCTCTGGGCGGCCTGCCTCTGGGTCGCCCAGGAGTGGGCCCGGGACCGGATACCGCTGGGCGGCTTCCCCTGGGGCCGGCTGGCGTTCGCCAACACCGCCAGCCCGTTCACTCCGCTCGCGGCGCTGGGCGGCGCCCCGCTGGTGACCTTCGCCGTCGCGCTGAGCGGCGCCCTGCTGGCCTGGGCCGCGCTCCGGCTGCGCCGCGGTGCCCGGCCCGCCGCGGCGGCCGGCGTGGCGGGCGCGGTGGCCGCGCTGCTGGCCGGGTACCTGGTGCCCGTCCCGACCGCCGCCGACGACACCCTCAAGGTCGCGGTGGTCCAGGGCGACGTGCCGAGCCCCGGCATGCACTTCCTGGGCCGCCCGATGACGGTGCTGAACAACCACGCCCGGGCCACCGAGAAGCTGGCCGCCGACATCGCGGCCGGCAAGGCGGAGAAGCCCGACGTGGTCATCTGGCCGGAGAACTCCTCCGACCTCGACCCGTTCTCCGAGCCGCTCGCGTACGCCCGGATCGACGAGGCCGTGAAGGCGATCGGCGTGCCCGTCCTGGTCGGCACCCTGGTCGACGGCCCGGACGCCCAGCACGTGCAGAACCAGGGCATCGTCTGGGACCCGAAGACCGGCCCCGGCGCCTCGTACACCAAGCAGCACCCGGTGCCGTTCGGCGAGTACGTGCCCTTCCGTGACCAGCTGTCCAAGGTGATCACCCGGCTGCAGATGGTCGCCCGCGACTTCTACCCGGGCACGAAGAACGGCGTCATGGACCTCGGCCCGGCCCGGATCGGCGACGTGATCTGCTTCGAGGTCGCCTACGACGGCATCGTCCGCGACACCGTCAACGAGGGCGGCCGGGTGCTGGTCGTGCAGACCAACAACGCCACCTACTCGGAGACCGGCCAGCCCCAGCAGCAGCTGGCGATGTCCCGCCTGCGGGCGGTCGAGCACGGCCGCGCGGTGCTGATCGCCGCCACCAACGGGATCAGCGCGATCATCGCCCCCGACGGCACGGTGGTGCAGGAGAGCAGGCTGATGACCGCCGCCGAGCTCAGCGCGGTGGTCCCGCTGCGGGACGGCAGGACGGTCGCGGACCGGGTCGGTGCCGGGCCCGAGTGGGTGCTGGCGCTGACCGGCCTCGGCGCCTGCGCGCTGGTCGCGCTGGGGGCGCTGCGCCGGCGGAGGGGCTCCGGAACACCGGCCGGTTCCTGACCGTTGTCCCAGGTGGCGCCCGGGGTGCGGGCCGGAGAAGCCGGCCCGGTCCAGAGCCGGGTGCCACGACGGAGTGGATCAGAACCGTGAGCCAGCACGTACCCCCGGCCCCCTCTGCCCCGCCGCGCAGCCGTGTGCGCCGGGTGCTGCCGCTGCTGATCGCCGCCTGGCTGGTGCTGGAGATCTGGCTGCTGACCGTGGTCGCCTCGGCGACCAGCTGGTTCGCCGTGATCCTGCTGCTGGCCGGCGGTGCCTTCCTCGGCGGCTGGCTGATCAAGCGCGCCGGGATGAAGGCGATCTCGGCCGCGATCGAGCAGAGCAGGTCCCCGCAGTCCGCCCAGCCGCAGACCGGCACCAGCATGACCGTGCTGGCCGGGACGCTGCTGATCCTGCCGGGCTTCCTCTCCGACGTGCTCGGCCTCTCGCTGCTCTTCCCGCCCACCAGGGCGCTCTGGCGCTCGCTGGGCCGCCGCCTGGCGGGCAAGGCGCTGCGCTCCACCTCCCCGGTCGGTGCGGACCGCCTGGCGGACGCCGTGCGCCTGCAGGAGCAGCTGCGCATCCACCGCCCCGACGGCAAGGTCATCCAGGGCGAGGTGGTCGACCCGGCCACCGGCCCGGCCAAGGGGCCGGACACCGACTACCGTCCCCCGATCGCCGGCTGAGGGACGAGCTCGGAAACACCGAGGGGCCCGGGCTTCCTGATCGGAAGCTCGGGCCCCTTCGGTGCTACGGGGTACTGCACGGGTACTACGGGGTCAGGCGCTCTTGCGGGTGTCCCGCGGGTGCACCGCGAGGTTCATCCCACCGGAGCGGAGGACGGCCAAGCGCTCTGCCAGGACCTCCTCGAGCTCCTCGCGCGTCCGACGCTCCATCAGCATGTCCCAATGGGTACGCGTCGGCTTGGTCTTCTTCTCCTCCGGCTCATCACCGTCGAGCAGCATGGCCTCCTGGCCACAGAACCGGCATTCCCAGGCCGAGGGGATCTCCGCCTCGACGGAGAAGGGAACCTCGAACCGGTGTCCGTTCTGACATGCGTACTCGACGGTCTGGCGGGGAGCCAGGTCGATTCCACGGTCGGTCTCGTAGCTGGTCGCCCCGAGTCGCGTGCCGCGGAGAGCTCGCTCGCTCATGAAATCGTGCCTCCCGGGCTTCTGGCCCACAGGACTAGTGGTCTGTCATCTTCGTTCGGTCAACGCTCGGCCACCGACGAAGATTCCCGTTCCGGGGCGTGCGTCGCCTGTCGTGCCGCCACTGTTTGTACCCATCGTCGCCCGATTTGTCACATCTGAACGTATTTATCACCCAGTGTGCCGTCATCGTTGCGCAGAGTTGTCCAGTTGGTCGCGGCCAGACAGCTTAGCGGTTACGGATTCACCACAAGGGACGGGGGCGGATCGCGGGCGGTTCCTTCGGCATGTCGGGCACCGCGGGGGCGGGCCCGTCGGTGGCGGAGGACGCGGCCGGGGCCTTCACCAGCGGGTCGGCGGCCGCCTCGGTGCGGGTGTCGCGGTGGGGGAGCAGGGCGATCACCGCCTCGCGCTGCGCGGTGGGGGCCTCCTCGTCGAGCGGGTCCACCGTGACCGGCACCTGGAGGCGGACGGGGGCGGCGGTGCCGAGGCGGGCGTAGCCGCGGCCGGGCTCGGTCCGGCCGGCCGCCGGGGTGATGTCCAGCGCGGTGGCGAGGGCGGCGGAGGCGGTCTCGGCGGTGGTCTGGCCGAGCACCACCCGGGCCCGGGTGGTGGCCCGGGCGGTCGGGGAGATCCGCTCGTACGCCGTCAGGTCCTCGGCGATCACCACGGTGACCCGGGCCGCCCGGCCGTGCCGCAGCGGCAGCTCCAGCAGCTCCTGCGGGTCCGGGCGGCCCTCGGCGTGGGCCAGCTCGGTGAGCTCCGTGGGGTGGTCGAGCAGCAGCCAGAGCGGGCGGGTGACGTCCTCGGGGACGGCCACCCCGTGGTGGCGGGCCGCGTTGAGGGCGGAGAGGCGGCGCTCGGTCTCGTTGGCGGCCCACTCCAGGGCGGCCAGGGTGCCGCGCAGGCTGGTCTCCACGGTGTGCACGCCGGGGCGGTTGACCAGGCAGGCGTGCTCGCCGGTGCCCGCGCCGTCGATCACCATCAGGTCGCCGTGGCGCAGCGCCTGGAGGGCGATCGAGCGCAGCAGGGTGGAGGTGCCGGAGCCGGCCGTGCCGAGGGCCAGCAGGTGCGGCTCGCCGGCCCGCGGGCCGGTGCGCCAGATCACCGGGGGCTGCTGTGCGGTGGCGCCGCCCTGGGTGACCGGGATGGTGCGCTGGCTGTCGTGGCCGTCGGTGAAGCCGAGCACGATCTCGCCGGGGGCGGTGACGAAGGGCTGGGCCCAGACGTCGGTGGGCAGCGGGGCCAGGGCGCTCACCCGCAGCCGGTTGGACTCCTCGTCCCAGTCGAAGCGGTACTCGCGGCCGCGGCCGGCCTTGCCCTGGATCACCTGCTCGATCCGGGCCCGGGCGGAGGGCTCGGTGTCGGTGAACCAGGCGGGGTAGGCGAGGTCCAGGGTGGACAGGCGGCCCTCCCCGTCGAACTCCCAGCCGCTGAAGGCCGCCTTGTGGCTGCCCTCGGCGGAGTACAGCGGGCTCGGGTCGTCCAGCCCGGCCAGGTACGGGGTCAGTGCGGCGTAGAGGGCCGCCAACTTGAGGTCGCCGGCGTCCGGGGCGGGTGCCGCGGGGGCGGCCTTGGGGGAGCGTCCGTACCAGGCGGCGCTGGCCATCACGGCGATCAGGGCGAACAGCGGGCCGCGCGGGATCAGGAAGACGCCGAGCACGGCGGCGGCGGTCAGGAAGAGCGTCGGACCGCGCTTCTCCTTGGGGGTGGCGGCCCAGCGGGCCTTGGCCCAGTCGGAGTGGTGGCGCAGGCCGCGGCCGAGCACGGTGAGCGGGGCGAACATGTCGGCGGCGTGGTCGCCGGCGGTGCGGGCCAGGTCGCGGCCTCGGCTGAGGTGGCGGGTGACGGACATTCGGCGGGACTCTCCGGGGACGGGGGAAGGGGACGGGAAGACGCTTCAGGCCCGGGGCGGTGGGGATCCGCACCCGGGCCGAACGGAGACCGGATCGTCAGAACTTGATGCCGCCGAGCAGGCTCGCGAGGCTCGCGCCGCCGGCCTGGATGCTCGGGGCGATCGAAGAGCCCGCGATGTAGAAACCGAGGAGTGCGCAGACGATCGCGTGCGAGACCTTGAGCCCGTCTCGGCGGAAGAACAGGAATGCGATGGTGCCGAACAGGACGATGCCGGAGATGGAGAGAATCACGCGACGGCTCCTCGGTCTGGGGACGACGGGACACACAGGAATTCGGCGTAACCGAAAGTGTCCTTATCGTGACAAAAAGTAATAGATGATGGAACGTGGCAAATGGGTGGTTTCCCGGAGAACCCCGACGTAGGGCGTACACGAGCGGCGAAATTCGCCCGAACGGCTGCCCCTACCGTCCGTGCGCGTGTCGTCCGCTACGGTGCGTACGGCACCACCGACCCCGATCCGAGAGAGGCCCCGTCAATGTCAGACTCCGCCGACGCTCCCAAGACCCCGGACGCCGAGGTCATCGCACTCGCCGGCAAGCTCTTCGACGCCGCCCGCCAGGGCGACACCGCACTGCTCGGCGCCTACCTGGACGCCGGGGCCCCGGCCGACCTGTCGAACGACCGCGGTGACTCCCTGGTGATGCTGGCCGCGTACCACGGCCACGCCGACACCGTCCGGGTCCTGCTCGGGCACGGCGCCGATCCGGACCGGGTCAACGACCGGGGCCAGACGCCGCTCGCGGGCGCCGTCTTCAAGGGCGAGGCCGCGGTGATCGACGCGCTGCTGGAGGGGAACGCCGACCCCAGGGCGGGCGCGCCGACCGCCGTCGAGACGGCCCGGATGTTCGGCAAGGACGATCTGGTGGCCCGGTTCGAAGGCCGCTGATCACGTCCGGACGGTGAGGCCGTAGGCTTGGCGGCCATGGAGATCCGCACCACCGGTTTCGCGCACCCCGACGCCGCCAAGCTCTCGGCCGAGGTCCAGCAGGAGTACGTCCAGCGGTACGGCGAGGGCGACCTGACGGTCATCCACCCCGAGCACTTCGACCCGCCGGCCGGGCTCTTCGTGGTGGGCTACCTGGACGGCGTGCCGGTCGCCTGCGGCGGCTTCCGGGTCAAGCAGGCCGGGCCGGACGACGTCCGGGACGGCGACGGCGAGCTGAAGCGGATGTACGTCTCGGCCTCCGCCCGCGGCCGGGGCCTGTCCCGGGCGGTGCTGCGGCACCTGGAGGCCGAGGCGCTGGCCGCCGGTCTGACCAGGCTGATCCTGGAGACCGGCACCGAGCAGCCGGAGGCGATCGGGCTGTACGAGTCCGAGGGCTACCGGCCGATCACCAAGTACGGCTACTACCGCGACCACCCGGAGAGCCTCTGCTACGGCAAGGAGCTCGTCCCGGCCGTCGCCTGACGGTCCGTCACCCGGCGGTCCTCAGCGGCCGTCCAGCCGCTCCAGGAACCGGCGGGTCTCGGTGGCGAGCGGGTGGTGCGGGCCGTAGTGCCGCTCGGCGCCGAGCAGCACCTGGAGCAGTGTCGTCCGGGCCTCGGCGTCGGCACCGGCCTGCAGCTGCAGCCGGGCGATGCGGTGGCGGGCGTCGAGTGCGGGCGCCGCATCGGTGGCCGCGAGCCGGTCCAGCCCGGGGAGCGCGGCGCGGTACTCGGCGAGTGCGCCCGCGTGGTCGCCGAGGCGGTCCAAGCACTGCGCCGCCTCGGCCCGCAGGTGCGCGGTCCGGGGATCGTCCGGGCCGTTCCCGGTGACGGACTCCTCGATCAGCAGCCGGAGTTCGGGGAGCGCCGTGCCGAACATCCCGGCCTCCAGCAGCGTCGCGGCGTACTGCCTGCGCAGCATCAGGACGACGGCCGAGTGCGGGCCGTGGGTCTCCACCGCGACGGGCAGGGCCCGGCCGAGCGGGCCGACCGCGTCCGAGAGCCGTCCGGCGTCCAGCAGCCGTCTGGCCTCCTCGACGGCGGCGGCCACGTCCGTCTCCGGGGTGTCCGCCGCACGCGGGGCCGTCACGGGCGGTGCGGGCGGTACGGGCGTCGGACGGTCGGTCCAGGGGGCGTACGGCCGGCGGAAGGGCCGGGTCGGGTCCGTCGGTGGTCCTCCGCCGGAGGCGGCCGTCGGGCCTTCGGCCGGCCTCGGGAGCAGGGGTTCGAGCGCTCGGTACACCGCCGTCGCGTCGGCCGGCCGGTCGCGCGGGTCCTTGGCGAGCAGGTGGAGGACCAGCGCCTCGAGCGGCTCGGGAACCTCCGGCCTGATCGTGCGCAGCGGGGCCGGCGGCTCGTGGAGGTGCTGGTGCAGCAGGCCGAGCGGGGCGGTGCGGGTGAACGGGACGCTCCCGCTCAGCAGTTCGTGCAGGATCACGCCGAGCGAGTAGAGGTCGGTGCGCGGGCCGACCGGATCGCCGATGGCCTGCTCCGGAGCCGTGTACGCCGGGCTGCCGAGGTGCGTCCCGGTGAGGGTGAGCCGGGAGGCGTCGCTGTCCAGGACGGTGGCGAGGCCGAGGTCCAGCAGGACCACGGTGCCGTCGGTGCGGACCATCACGTTGCGCGGCTTGAGGTCGCGGTGCACGGCCGGCAGCGCGTGCACGGCGGCCAGCACCGAGCAGAGCTGGGCCGCCACGGCGACCGCCCAGGGCCAGGGGTACGGGTCCTGCTCGGCCAGGTGGTCGGCCAGGTCCGACCCGCGGACGTACTGCATCACCAGGCAGAGGTCGTCCCCGTCGTGCGCGACGTCGTGCACCGTGACCAGACCCGGGTGGTCGATCCGGGCGGTGACGCGGCACTCGCGGGCGAACCGGCGCCGTAGGTCCCCGGCGTGCTCGGAACCGGTGATCCGGTCCGGCCGGAGGAGTTTGACGGCGACCCGGCGGTCGAGGGTGTGGTCGTGCGCCGTCCACACCTGGCCCATGCCGCCCTGGCCGATCAGGGTGGTCAACTCGTAGCGTCCGCTGATCAGACGGGCCCTCACGGAGCGTCCTGCTGCTTCAGGTAGGCGCTCAGTTCGTCAAGTCCGGAGCGGACTTGGTCGACCCGCCGCTGGTTCGGCACGGCCGGGAGGGCGTAGCCGGTCACGGGTGGCAGCCCGGCGGCGGGCGGCGCGGGCAGCGCGTGGCCGTACCAGACGGGCGGGTTGCCGGGCACCGCCGGGGGCGGCGGAGCCTGACGACGGGTCAGACCGACCGCCCCGGTGTAGGCCGACACGAGGGCCGCCTGGCTGAGCAGGATCAGCACGGCGATCGCGACGGAGGTGTCGTCCGACCTGCCGATCAGGAACCCGCTGCCCAGGACCACGGCGAGCGAGGTGCAGAAGAGCAGCCAGTCGCGGAGCCGCCGGTGGATCAGGGCCGGCACCAGCAACGGCAACCACGCGAGGAAGCCGAGGCTGCAGACCGCGATCAGGGCCAGAGCCGCCCGCAGGAGCACGAGCCACACCCGTACCGCACTGCCGGGCGCCGGCGGGGCCGGGGTCGGGCCGTACATGGCGGGACTCCTCCGGCGCTGTGGGTGGGGGCTGGCTGTCTGCCGGAGGGCAGCTTACAGATCGCTCCGGGGTCCGTCTGCCGGTCTAACGAGGCGCCAGGCTCCCGTCGGTGAGGCCGTCGTAGAGGCCCTGGACGAGCTGCTCGCCCAGCCCGGCCGCCGTCCGGTACGCCGCCTCGAAGTCGGCCAGGGCGCGGAACCGCTCGCCGTACAGCCGCTGGTCGGACAGGGGCAGCCGCGGCACCTGGAGGCGGCGCACGTCCAGCCGGACGGCGGACGAGGTGAAACTGCTGGCCTGCTGGTTGTTGGCGGTGCCACGCACGAAGCCGGACAGGAACCACGGGTCCAGGACGGCGGCATCGGGCCTCAGCAGGTGCACGTTGCGCCCGAGGGCGGCCCCGGCGGTGGCCGGGCCGACGACCCGGGTGACCGTGCCGCGGCCGAGAACCGGTACCAGGACGTCCCCGACCCGGAGGAGCACCGCCTCCTCGGCCGCGCCCTCGGGCAGGGCGCCGGACGGCGGTCCGCCGGTCAGCACGTCGTGCTCGGTCAGGATCGGCGGGCCGCCGCCCTGGCCGCTCCCGGGGCCGCCGCTGAGGACCACCAGGGCGCCGCTGCGGGCGAGTTCACCGATGCTGGTCATCGCCCAGCGGCCGGGCCGGGTGGCCGGCCCGGCCTTCGGCGCCAGGTCGGTGGCGCTCCGCAGAGCTGCGGTGAGTTGCTGGTGGAGCCCGGCCAGGGCGGCCCGGCCGGGCTCGACCGCCCGGGCCGGCAGGTGGCGGGCCGGGGTCACGTCCACGTCGTCGTCGAGCAGGTCGACCAGCGGGACGGTGCGGCTGAGGCCGGGGCGCTCCGTGGTCGCGCCGTCCCGGTCGAACTCCTGCCAGGCCGTCAGCACCGCGCCGCGCAACTCGGGCCAGGGCAGCCGGTCCTGGCCGTCCGGGCGGTCCGCGACGTTCACCACCAGCAGCTGCTGCGGCTGGGGCGCGTGGGCCGCCGGGCGGCGCAGCACCCACAGGTGCAGCGGGATGCCGAACGGCGGGGCCGCACCGGCGGGCAGGGCGACCACCGCGCGCAGGGCGCCGCGCCGCAGCAGGTCGGCCCGGATGCGGCGGCCCGAGCGGCGGGAGGCCGCCGCCGGGGGCATCAGCAGGACGGCGGGGGCGCCGTCGTCCAGGTGGCCGAGGGCGTGCTGGACCCAGGCCAGTTCGGACTCGGTCCTGGGCGGCAGGCCGTACTCCCAGCGGAGGTCGTAGGCGAGCTCCTCGTGGCCCCAGGAGCGCTCGTTGAACGGGGGGTGGCAGAGCACCGCGTCGGCCCGCAGGTCCGGGTGGGCGTCGGTGCGCAGGCTGTCGCCGACCCGGATCCGGACGGGCGCGTCGGTGTGCAGGGCGAGCCGCAGCGCGGTGAGCGCGGCGAGGTCGGGGTCGGACTCCTGGCCGGTCACGGTGGAGCCGGGGCCGGTGGCCAGCAGCAGGCCGCCGAAGCCGCAGGCGGGGTCCAGGACCAGCTCGGCGCGGCCGGCCAGCGCGGCCATCAGCTCGGACAGCGGCGCGGGGGTGAGGGTGTACTGGCGCGGCCCGGCCTCCAGATGACGGCCCATCAGGAACTCGTACGCCTGCCGGGCCCCGGTCTCCTCGGCCAGCTCCGCGCACCCGCGCACCAGCGGCAGACGGTCCGTCAGCCCGGGTCCGTCCGGTACGGCGACGGGGTGGTCCTCGCCGAGGCGCGCGCGCAGGGCCTCGGCGAGCGCGGAGGGCAGCTCGCGGGCCAGCTCGCCGTCGTCGGTGGCGATCAGCCGCTGCCAGGCGGCGGGGTGCTCGCGCAGCAGCAGGACGGCGCCGATCAGGCGCAGCGCGGTGGCCGCCCCGGCCGGGTCCTGCTCGACCTGCTGCCAGAGCCGCTCGCGCAGCGGGACCTGGTCGACCTTGCCCTGGTCGCGCAGCCAGCGTTCGACCTCGGCCAGGTCGAAGACCGGGCTGGTGTCGGTGCCGCCGACCGGCTTGGGGAAGTCGCCGTGCCGCCGCCGCCAGTTGCTCACCGCGGCTCGGCCGACGCCGGCGAAGCGGGCGATTCCGGCGGCGGTGACCTCGGTCCTGTTCTCCGTCACTGAGCGGGCCCTTCCGTGGCGGCGTGCTGGGTGCGCTCGCATCCTACAACCTTCCTCACGGCGTGAACGGCTGTTGACGCGGTTCACAGTGCATGCTGTGATTGGCGCGCCACTCACCTGGTCCCGTCCGCCCGAAAGGTGCCCACCCCTCATGTCGCAGTTCCTCCGCAGATCCGCCGTCCTCACCTGCGGCGCCGGTCTGGTCCTCGGTCTCGTCGCCTGCCAGCCGAAGGGCGACATCCAGACCGGTGGTGCGTCCCCCGCGGCCACCGCGAGCACGTCGTCCTCGCCGAGCCCCCGCAAGTCCACCGGCACCGAGGGGTTGCCCAACGGCGCCCAGCTCGCCGCGATGCTGCTGCCCGCCGAGGCGCTGCCGACGCTCAAGCTCAACCCCGACAGCGTCCGCAGCACCGGCACCGGCTTCAATCCGCCGATATCCCCGAGCGCCGTCCCCCAGGACCAGGTCTGCAAGGCCTTCGACGGCTCGGCCTGGAGCAACGTGGCCGGGTACAGCTACGCGTCCTTCGCGCAGAACGACTACACCGACGAGTCGCAGGACATGTTCGCCCAGGAGCTGGAGACCTACCGGGGCGACGACGCCCGGGTGGTGATGGGCAAGCTCCGGGAGGCCCTGACCGCCTGCCACGGCTACGTCTCCGAGCAGGACGGCGTGAAGCACAAGGTCACCATCGAGCTGAAGGAGCTGCCCGGCGTCGGGGACGAGGCCGTCCAGGCCGTCCGCACCGCCCCGACCTGGACCGGCGGCGCCACCCTGGTGGCCGCCCGGGTCGGCAGCGTCGTGGTGACCACCTACTACAACGACCAGCGCAACACCGGGTCCGCCGGCATCGACCTGACCAAGGCCCTGGTCAAGAACGTGACCGCCGCGCGCTGACCGCGCAGCCCGGCGGTCGGCCACCGAACGGCGGCGGGCCCGGCACCACGAGGGGTGTGCCGGGCCCGCCGCTCCCACGGGGCCGCCGTCAGGCGGACTCCCCGGCGAACAGCCGGGCCAGGGCGACGGCGACGGGCTCCGCGTACCCCTCCGGCAGCCGCTCGGCGGCCCAGGCGGCGGCCAGCGCCCGGAAGTCCGCGAGGTCCCGCTCCACCCCGGCCAGCAGCCGCTCCAGCTCGCCGTGCGTGAGCTCGATGACCGCGCTCGCCGGGTCCTCGGCGTCGACGGTGAGCCGGACCGAGCGACCGTCGCCGTCCGCATACGGGCTCAACGGCGGGTGCCCGTACCAGAGTTCGCCACCCTGCGGGACGGCGTACCAGTCCTGCCACGACTCCAGACCGTCGCAGCAGGCCGGGTTGAACACCACGCCGGTGCCGGTGTCGGTGACCTGCAGCCCGCCGAAGGCCACCAGGTCCTCCGGGGCCAGCAGGCCCTGGAGGAGGGCGGCCGCGGACGCGAACGCCCGGTCGTCGTGCTCGCCGTCGTGGGAGCGGATCCGGTTGGCGGAGGCGATCGCCAGCAGGGCCGTGCCGACCTCGGCCGGCGTCAGGCCGCCGTGCAGGGGCTGGAAGGAGAAGTCGGGAACCACGGACACGGGCCAGAGGGCGAAGTCCGCTGAACCGTTGACTTCCACCACGGGCTTCATCACGATCATCCCGGCAGTGTTCCGTACCCGAAGCCGGGGCCGCACCCGGTTTGCCGCGGGGGCCCGTTGACGAGGAGAGTCCGTGCAGCCGATCACCGACCGTCCGATCCGCTGGGGGATCCTGGCCACCGGTGGGATCGCCGCCGCCTTCACCGAGGACCTGGCGGCGGTGGAGGGGGCCGTGGCGCACGCCGTCGCCTCGCGCACCGAGGCCGCGGCGCGGGAGTTCGCCGGGCGGTACGGCATCCCCCGTGCGTACGGGAGCTGGCGTGAGCTGGCCGCCGACCCCGAGGTGGACGTGGTGTACGTGGCCACCCCGCACTCCGCGCACCACGAGGCCACCGCGCTGCTGCTGGAGGCCGGCAAGGCGGTGCTGTGCGAGAAGCCGTTCACGCTGAACAGCGGCCAGAGCGCCGAGCTGATCGCCACCGCGCGCAAGCGCGAGCTGTTCCTGATGGAGGCGATGTGGACCTACCTCAACCCCGCCGTGCGCCGTCTCGTCGAGCTGGTGGCGGACGGCGCGATCGGTGAAGTCCGGTCCGTCCAGGCCGAGTTCTCCTTCGCGGGCCCGACCGACCCGGGCCACCGGCTCTGGGACCCTGCGCTCGGCGGCGGCGCCCTGCTCGACCTCGGCGTCTACCCCGTCTCCTTCGCCCAACTCCTGCTCGGCGAACCGGAGTCGGTGCAGGCCCGGGCCTCGCTCAGCGACCGCGGCGTGGACGCCAACACCGCCGTGCTGCTCGGCCACCCGGGCGGCGCCACCGCACTGCTGCACTGCTCCCTGGTCGCCCAGAGCGGCCAGCGCGCCGCCGTCCACGGGACCGGGGGCTGGATCGAACTGGAGCGGGACTTCTTCCACGCCGCCGGCTTCACCCTGCACCGTGAGGGCCGCGACCCCGAGCCGTACCGGGCCGCCCCGAGCGCCGGCCACGGCTACGGGCCGGAGGCCGCCGAGGTGGTCCGCTGCCTGCGGGCCGGGCTCACCGAGTCCCCCTACGTGCCGCTGGACTCGACGCTCGCGGTGATGCGCACCCTGGACGCCGTCCGCGAACGGATCGGCGTGCGCTACCCGGGCGAGTGAGACCCCGCCCGGGCAGCCGCCCGCTGCCCTGACCCGGCGTCAGGGCAGCAGGGTGCGCCAGTAGGACCAGAACCGCTCCAGCACCAGCATCGCCAGGACGGCGTACCAGAGCAGCGGTACCGTCCAGTGGTAGCGGCCCACCACCCGGCGCAGCCACGCCGAGTTGTGCAGCGAGAGGTACCAGGCGAGCGGTGCCACCACCGCCCAGACCACCAGGCAGTACGGGCAGAGCGCGCCGATCTCGTACAGCGCCTGGTCGGCCAGCCAGAGCACGAAGCCGACCCCGGCCAGACTGCCGAGCTGGAGGCCGGTCCAGTACCAGCGGCGGTAGGTGGCGCCCGCGAACAACCCCGCGCCGGTGGCCAGCACGACCGCGAAGGCGGCCAGACCGAACAGCGAGTTGGGGACGCCGAAGGCGCTGGCCTGGTCGGTGCGCATGACCGAGCCGCAGCTGATGACCGGGTTGATGTTGCAGCTGGGCACGTAGGCCGGGTCCTGGAGCAGCCGCAGCTTGTCGACCGTCAGGACGCCCGAGGCGGCCAGGCCCAGGGCGCCGCAGACGGTGAGCAGCCAGGCCACCCGGCGGTCGGCCGAGGCGGCGGGGACCGAGGTGGCGGGGACCGGGGCGGTGGTGGCGGCGGTCACGGTGTGCCCACGCTCTGGCGGACCAGCGCGGCGAAGGCGTCGCCGGTGATGATCTGGTTGTTCGGGAAGACGTTCAGCGGCTTGTCGTCGAGCAGGACGGTGGGGGTGCCGCGCACGCCGCTGGCGTTGAAGGCCTTCGCCACCTTGGCGGCCCAGGGCAGGTAGGTGCCCTCCTGGACGGCCTTGACGAAGGCCTCGGTCTTCAGGCCCGGCACCTTCCCGGCCAGGTCGAGGATGGTGTTGACGTCACCGAAGCCGTCCTTGCGCTCGTCCGGCTGGTTGGCGTAGAGCACGTCGTGGAAGGCCTTGAACTTGTCCGGGCCCTCGTTGAGCGCGGCCCCGGCGGCGGCCAGCGCGGTCTTGGAGCCCTTGCCGCCGAGGTTGTCGTCGAGGAAGGCGGCGAGGTGGAACTCGATCTTGTAGGTGCCCTCGTCGGCCAGCTGCTGGATGGCCTTCCCTGCGCTGGTCTCCAGCTTCTCGCAGATCGGGCAGCGGAAGTCCTCGTAGACCTTGAGGGTGTGCGGGGCGTCGGCCTTGCCGTAGGTGACCACGGTGGAGTCCGGGCCGGTGGCGTTGGCCGGGACCACCAGTGCGGTCGGGGCGGAGACGGAGGCGGAGGCGGGCTCGGCGGTGGTGCGGGTGGCGGAGACCACGGCGACGGTGGCGCCGGCGAGGGCGAGCACGGCGACCACGGCGCCGGCCGTGGCGAGGCGGCGCCGGACGGTGGCGCGGCGGGTCTCCGCCTCGCGGGCCTCGGCGAGGCGCTCGCGGGCGGCGCCGGTCTTCTGGGCGCTCTTCTGGGTGTTCTTCTGGGTGGTCATGACGGTCCGTCAACTCCTGGGGCGCGGGCAGGCCGGGACACGGCCGTGCCGTCGGTGGGGTGAGCCGCCGGAGGGTCGGACCAGCAGGGGTGCGGGTGACGCGCTCCGTCAGCGGGCGAGGGCGAACTCGCGCGCCGGGGGCCCGCGCCGGGGCGCCGGAGTGAGGACCACGCCTTCACGCCGGGGGAGCAGCACGTCCGCGCGGAGCGGGGGCGTGAGCGCCCGCTCGGGAAGCGGAAGGGGGGCGAGCAGCAGCGCCCGCAGCGGCGGCGGCAGCAACTCCGCCAGCAGCCGCAGTGCCTCGGCCAGGCCGGTCAGCGCCGCCTCGCCCAGCCGCAGCCAGCACGCGGCGCCCAGCGCCAGCGCCAGGTGCACCAGCAGCACCAGCGCCTGCGCGCTGGTGGCGGCGGAGCCCGGAGCGTCGGTGAACAGCGGCCCGTTCAGCGAACCGCCGCCGCAGACCAGCAGGTCCACGCTGCGCGCCGGGGCGGCACAGGCGTCCTGCCCGAGGTTGAAGGCCGCGTTCAGCAGCAGCTCGACCGGCACCATCACGGCCACCAGGTGCAGCAGCTTGCGCTGCCGCGCCCCGCAGGCCGCCAGGGCGACCAGGAAGACCGCCAGGGTGGCCACCAGGACGAGCGAGAGCGGCAGCGGACGGCCGGTCACCAGCACCTGGCCGAGCGCGGACAGCGGAACGGCGAGCGCGGTGAACACCGCTGCCCGCACCGCCTTCACCGCTCGGTCGCCACTCATCGTGGGGAGTATGTCACGCCGCCGCAGGGCCGCACGAGCCCCCGCACCACCCGACGGCCGCTCCACGGCGGGCACCTGACGGACTGTCGGCCCGCCTTCCGGGGCTCGCGCGTGGCGCTGCCGCGAGTTGACACGCACTCAGGGCGGCCAGGGGCGGCGGGGGTGCGGCGGCGTGGTGGTCCGATGGCGTGGGGACGGCACGGACCTCCGGTTCCTCGGCACGGCCGCGTCCGTCCGCTCGGCCCGCGCGGGCGGCTCCGCCGCGTCGGGCCTGCCGGGGGAGTCCGGTCGTGCCGGGGGGCGATGGCCGTGGGCCACGCCTTGGCGGCCCGGGTACGGCAGGCCCCACCTACTTTCTGCCCGTAGCCTTCGCCCGCTCGGTCCGTGCCGCCGCGTCGGGCCCGCCAGGCGAGTCCGGTTGTGCCGGGTGGCCGCCCGCTGGCCGATGAGCGACGGCTTGGCGGCCGGGTACGGCCGCGTCCGCCTGCTCGGTCCGCGACGGCGGCTCCGCCGTGCCGCCGCGTTGGGCCTGGGGACAGGTCGTGCCGGGTCCTCGGGATCCCTCCGCCCGATGGCCGGTGGGCGACGGCTTGGCGGCCCGGGCACGGCAGGGCCCCGCCCGCCCTTGGCACGTTGCCTTCGCGTGCTCGCGTGCTCGCGCCGGCCGCTCGGCGGCGTCGGGCCTACCAGGGACGCCACTCCGTCCCGCGTTTTCGTCGCCCCTCCGCCCCGGGGACCCGGCGGCGCGCGCGTGGCGCAGCCCCTCGGGTCTGCTCCGCCTGCCCAGCCTGCTCAGTCGGGCCCTGCCAGGGTGCGGCGGGCGCGGGGGTGGCGAAATCTGGAGGGGTCGGTCCGGAGAGAGGTGAGGGCAGTGGTGGCGGAGTCCACGGTGGAGCTGTTGGCGGTGCGGGTGGCCCAGCAGGTGGTGGTGCTGTCGGGGCTGGAGCCGCTGGTGCGGGCCGACGTGCCGGACTCCGTGCACCGGATGCGGGTCGCCGCCCGGCGGCTGCGCAGCGCCCTGCGCGAGTACGGTGGCCCCGGCCGCGCGCTCGCGGCCGAGCTGCGCTGGCTGGGCCGTGCGTTGGGCGGCGCCCGGGACGCCGAGGTGCTCGGTGCGGCCCTGGTCGAGGACGCCCTGGCCCTGCCGCCCGAGCTCGGCCCCGAGGAGATCGCCGCCGAACTGGCCGCCTGGACCCGCCACCGCAGCGAGCGGGGCCGGGCCACCGCCTTGGCCGCGCTCGACAGCCCCCGCTACCGCGCCCTGCTCGGCGACCTCGGGGACCTGACGGCCCGTCCGCTCGACGGTGACGGCCTCCCGGAGCCCGCCGAGCTGGTGACGGCCGCCAAGCGACGGGTCCGCCGCCGCCTCAAGCGCGCCCGCAAGGCCACCGGCGCCGAGCGTGACGCCGCGCTGCACGAGGCCCGCAAGGCCGCCAAGCGGGCCCGCTACCTCGGCGAGACCCTCGGGGTGCCCAAGCTCGCCGGCCGGATGAAGGCCCTCCAGGACGTGCTCGGGCTGCACCAGGACTCGGTGGTGGCCCGCGCGGCCCTGCGGGAGCTGGCCCGCGAGGGCCACGCCTTCGAGTACGGGGTCCTCTACGCCGGACAGGCGGCGGTCGCCCGGGCGGTCGAGCGCCAGGTCTGCTGACGTCGGGCCGGCCCCGCGCGCCGCCCGCATGACCGTCCGTCATACCGCCCGCGCACGGCCCGCAAGAGCGCCGATCGCACCCTGCCGCCCGGCGCAGCCCCAAGTGGCCGGCCCGCGCCCCGGCGGCGAGCGCATGACGCCCCGTCAGCACGGCAGCGGGTCAGTCGATCCCCAGCGGCCCGATGCCCAGGTCCTCGCGCATCAGCTGCCGCATCCGCGCCATGGCCGCGCGCCGCCGCTCGACCAGCGGCGCGTCGTCCGCCGAGCCGATCGCCACGCCCCGGGCGTAGGCGTCGCGGAGCGCCCGCAGGCAGTGGAACGCCTCGTTCCCGGCCTCCACCACCTGGGGCGGGCCCACCAGCCAGAGGCGCTCGCTCGCCGGGTAGACGCCCGAGCGCCGGACGGCCTCCCGCACCGCCGCGTCACGCGCCGACTCGGACAGGTGGTCGCCGAGGGCGACGGCCCGTACCTCCTCGCCGGCGGCCTTCAGCGCGGACACGTACTCGGTGTACGCCTCGCGCCGCACCTGCCGGGCGTGCCGGATCTCCTCCCGCCGCCAGCGGTTGCGGTCGGCGAGCAGGGTGGCGGCGATGCCGATTCCGGCACCGGTCAGGGTCGAGAGCAGGGGCATCCAGTCCATGGGGCACAGCCTTTCCAGTTGTCCAAAGCGGCACGCGCGCACCGGCGTTCGGGGTGGTGGCCCCTACGGGCGGCCTAGGATCGGGGCATGCATCCCGCCGAGGCGCACGCACTGCCCGACCTGGCCGCCCTGGACCGCGAGGTCACCCACTGCGGGGCCTGCCCGCGGCTGGTCGCCTGGCGCGAGGAGGCCGCCCGGGTCAAGCGCCGCGCCTACCAGGACTGGGACTACTGGGCCCGGCCGATCCCCGGCTTCGGCCCGCCGGACGCCTCCTTGCTGCTGGTCGGCCTGGCCCCCGCCGCCCACGGCGCCAACCGCACCGGCCGGATCTTCACCGGCGACCCCTCCGGCGACGTCCTCTACCGCACCCTGCACGGCCTCGGCCTGGCCAACCGCCCGGAGTCCGTGGTGCACGGCGACGGCCTGGAGCTGTACGGGGTGCGGATCACCGACCCGGTGCGCTGCGCGCCGCCGGAGAACAAGCCGAGCACCGAGGAGCGTGACACCTGCCGCCCTTGGATCGCACGGGAGTTGGAGTTCCTGCGCCCCACCGTGCGCACCGTCGTCGCCCTCGGCGGCTTCGCCTGGCAGGCCGTCCTGCCCGCCCTCGCCACCGCCGGCTGGCAGGTCCCGCGCCCACGCCCGAAGTTCGGCCACGGCGCCGTCGCCGTCCTCCCGGCTGCCGACGGCGGCCCGCCGCTGCGGCTCGTCGGCTGCTACCACGTCAGCCCGCGCAACACCTACACCGGCCGCCTCACCACCGCCATGCTCCGCGAGCTGCTCGCCGAGGCGGCCCGCTCGGCCGGGCTGGAGCCCACCGAGTAGGAGTCGCGCACCCCGTCAGTCCACTGCGCTCGCGGCGCAGTTGTCCTTTCGGCAGAGGCCGAGGGGCTGTAACCGGGGTGGGTGTGTTCGAGGGGGCCGGATGTCCGACCCTCTCGGCACTACCCGAGCCGTCAAATGGCGTGATGGGGAAGTGCGACGACAATGCGCCAGGCCCGCAGGGCGACCAACTCGAATTGGCTGTAAGGGAATTCGGCGAAGCTGACGCCATCTGGCAAGCGTGCCAGGCAATCGCCGACTGGGCGGCAGCCGATCGTGCGAAAGCGATGCGAGCAGTCGTCGCCCTCGCAGGCAGCCAACCCGCAGCGGAGTCGCTGCTCCGCCTCGACCAGTCGACCATCAGCCGCACCCTCAGTCGGCAGGCCAACGGTGCCGCACCAGGTCCCCGCCGTCGTGGTGGCGGCCAGGGCGAGCATCAAGGCGGTGCTGCCGCCGCTGGTCGACGCCACCCGGCCGGGCTGGACGCCGGGCTGAGGCAGAGGGCCAGGGCCGCCACGCGCAACAACGACTGCTGCGGCGGCGAGATCTTCGAGTCCATCCACGGCGCCTTCCACGGCACGGAGTGCACAGCGGCCCTCGCCGAGCCGGGCTCGGCGAGGGCCGTCCTCGTGCGCGGTGGGTTTCAGGAGGTCTTCAGGCACACGGCGTGGGCGGTACCCGCGCTGTCGCCTTCCTCCAGATCGGCTGCGACGTCGTCCTTGGCCACCTCGTCGGTGAACGCCGACCAGGTACGGCCCTCCGCCCAGGTCTCCAGCAGTTCCCACGGGTGGGAGAGTTCGACCCCGCCCGAGACGGCCACGGTGCCTTCGGGGCATTCGAGCGTGGCGTACGCCTCCCACAGCTGCGTCTCGTCGTCCGAGATGTCGTGGACCGTCATCGGGCCCGAGACGGTGACGAACTCGGCGGGCGTGGAGTCGGCGTGTGCGGTGGTGGCGCAGAGCGTGAGGACCAGGGCTGCGGAGGCAGTAGCAGCGGTGAGGCGTCGCATCATGACCGCAGCATGCGCCAGCCGGACGCCGAGGCGCGCCCCGGTGCCTGCCAATGGCTGCGACGGTTCACCGGGAACGGTGACCCACCGGGTCCCCTGGCCGAGGAGAGGGGATCAGCCGGTTCCGAACGTTCTCCTCGGTCCGGGCCGGCTTCCGGCCATGGGCCGGGCCACCGGCGGGGCCGGCGGCTACGTGATCGTCTTCTTTTCCTGGAATGTGATGGCGGGCAGGATCTTGTTTCCTTCGGCGCCCCTGAGCCGCACCGTGATGTAGGCGGGCTTGCCGACCTCCCAGGTGATCTTCCGGGCGGCTTCGTCATCGGGGATGACCACGGCGGCTTGGGTCTTCGGGAATTCCTTCTTCTTCCCCGTGCAGACCATGTCTACGGAGATCTTCTTCCCGTCCCTGTCGCTGTATCGGGCCCGGCCAGTGAATTCAACGACATACCCGCGAATGGGTTTCCCCTTCGGGCACTTGAGCCAGCCCCGGACGAACAGGACTCCCGGGTTCTTCGCCGGTGTGACCTTGGTGATGGCGACCTCGACATCCCCGGCGTGCACCTCGGAGCCGAACGCCGGGGAGGCCAGTGCCACGACGGCCGCCAGGGCCGCAACCGGGGTGATGATTCTGCTGATCACAATGCTTCCGATCTCTGTGAGCGTTCCGGAGAAGGTGCAGGCAGCCGAACAGGGGTTATCTCCGGCCTGGACGCTTGCGGCGGCGAGCGGCTACTGGATCTTCATCGCCATCGACTTCTCGATGGTGAACTCGGTGCCGGTGCGGTCTGCGCCGCGAACCGTCAGATTGAGGTTCGCCGTAGCCCCGCGCGTCCACTTGCCTCCCTTGTCGGATTCAGATTTTCCGAGGGGGATATCGATTTCCCACGCAGCCTGCTTTCCGGCGCACTTGACGGTCTTGCGCCTGAGCGCCGCTCCCGACTTCACCTTGAGATAGCCCGACACCTCGAGGGAGAGCCCGTTCTTGTAGGCTGTCGTCGCACACTTCGCTCTTCCGTGGACCGTCAGCCAGAGCGGATTCTCGTCGCTGACGACAGCCCTGTCCACGGAGGCCGAGAATTCATGCACCTCCAACGCCGACGCCGTCGGCGCACAGACAGCCGGGGCCAAGGTTGCCGCCGCCACCGCAAATGCGAGCAGGCCCATGCGCATATGATGACCCTTCCCTGAACACGCGAACATCGCAGGCCGATGCTCTCCCGGACCGCATCGACCGCAATGTGGCATTGCGCTGAATGGCAGAGTGAAATCAGCAGACAGCGTGGCGAAGGGTGCCTGCAGGACGCGCGCCCTACCGTCCGCAATCCGGATTTGCCAACTACGGCGAACGGTCAGAAGGCGTTGTCGTACCGGTCTTGACGGACGTGGGTTCGATTGGTGCGGCTCGGTCGGGTGGTCCTGCCGTGTGCCGGGCATGAAGGCAGGGCCCCTGGTGGAGCTTGGGGTTGTCGAGACCGTGAGCACACCAGGAGGCCCAGTTGCAGCCGCTGTACGCCCTCGCGCTCGCGGGTTCCAGTGCGGCCACCCGGGAGCGTGATTGTCTCGCCCACAGGTTCGGGAACGCCGGGGATCGTCCGTACGGGCGTCCGAGGTGCCCCTCGGGCAGCCGGAGGGCTACCGCCACCGCCAACTGGTCGACGCGGTGCGCTACCTGGTCGCCGGCGGGATCGCCCGGCGGCCGATGCCTGCCGAAAAGGTGGCTGGTGGAGCGGACGTTCGCGTGGCCGATGCGCTCACGCCGCCTCGCGCGCGACTACGAGAGGCACCCCGACACCTCGGAGGCGATGATCCGCTGGTCGCTGACCATGGTCATGAGCCGCCGACTCACCTCCCCGCTCCTGTCGGTCAGGCCCTCCACGAGCCGTTGGCAGTCCGGCGCGAGCGAGTCGAGAGCGAGCCCTTCCCGCCAGGGCGGGAACCGCCGGTCCGGGCACCGCCCCCGCCGCCCGCGCAGGCCGTTCACCGGTCGCCCCGGCCGGCGACACCTCCTCGCCCGCGGCAGGCTCCGCCAGCACCTCGGCCACCGTCTGACGGGTCATCACTAACCGCTGCTCGAGCGAAAATGGTCGCGCTCGCTCAACAGGCTGCGATCAAGTACGCAATGCGATCGCCCATGGCGGCCCCGTCACCGCTGCTGCTGGACAGCCTCACGAGTCTTCCGGAAGGCCAACACCAAGTGGGGCGCCGCGAGGCGACGCGGGAGGAGGCAGCGAACTGGGTGAAGCTGCTGCTTTCCGGGACACCTACGTCTGCGGTCTTCGCCGCCTCCACGCGGGCTGCTTGATGAGTGATTCGTCGGATGGTGCTCCCACGGGCTGACCGGGAACACGCTGCGGCGGGGCTGTGGAGCCGGAGTAGCGTGGACGGTGGGTCCGCCGTATCGCCGTGCCGAGGTGACGGGCATGATCGTGCTGGACGTGGTGATTGCCGTGCTGCTGCTGGCCGCGGTGGTGGCGGGGCTCGGGTTCCGGGTGGTGCAGCAGTACCAGCGCGGGGTGGTGTTCCGGTTCGGACGGGTGCGGGAGGAGATCCGGCAGCCGGGGCTGGCGCTGATCGTGCCGGTGGTGGACCGGATGAGGCGGGTCAACGTCCAGATCGTCACCATGCCGATCCCGGCCCAGGAGGGCATCACCCGGGACAACGTGACGGTGAAGGTGGACGCCGTCGTGTACTTCAACGTGGTGGACCCGGTCCGGGCCTCGGTGAACGTGCAGGACTACGAGTTCGCGATCTCCCAGGTGGCGCAGACCTCGCTGCGCTCGATCATCGGCAAGAGCGAACTGGACGACCTGCTGGCCAACCGGGAGCCGCTCAACCAGGGCCTGGCGCTGATGCTGGACAGCCCGGCCCTGGGCTGGGGCATCCAGATCGACCGGGTGGAGATCAAGGACGTGGCGCTGCCCGAGTCGATGAAGCGTTCGATGTCCCGGCAGGCGGAGGCCGAGCGGGAGCGGCGGGCCAGGATCATCACCGCCGACGGCGAGTACCAGGCCTCGGCCCGGCTCTCGGAGGCGGCCACCATCATGAGCCGGGCGCCGGCGGCGCTCCAACTGCGGCTGCTGCAGACCGTGGTGGAGGTGGCGGCGGAGAAGAACTCGACCCTGGTACTGCCCTTCCCGGTGGAGCTGCTGCGCTTCCTGGACGTGGCGACCAAGGAGAAGGAGACGGCGAGCGGCGGTGACCCGGTCGTGCCGGAGCCGCCCGCGCCGGAGTCGGTCGAGCGCGCGGTGGAGCAGCTCGAACTGCCGGATCCGGACGAGGTGCTGGGCCGCCCCGCGGTCGGGCCGGGCAGCGGTGGCGAGGGTCTGGAGGGCGGCCCAGGATGGGAGGGGACCCGAGGTCAGGAGGCCGGACGATGAGTATGGCGAGAGACATCATGCACACCGGCGCCGAGTGCGTCCGGGAGCACCAGACCCTGGCCGAGGCGGCTCGGATCATGAAGGAGCGGGACGTCGGCGCGCTGCCGATCTGCGGCGAGGACGAGAAGCTGCTGGGCATCCTCACCGACCGGGACATCGTGCTCAGGTGCGTGGCCGACGGGCGTGACCCGGCCTCCGTGACGGCCGGTGAACTCGGCCAGGGCAGGCCGATGGTGGTGGAGGCGGACGAGGACACCGAGCAGGTGCTGCGCGTGATGGAGCAGTACCGGGTGCGGCGGCTGCCGGTGATCAACCACCCGGAGCACAAGCTGGTCGGCATGATCAGCGAGGCCGACATCGCGCGCGGGATGCCGCAGGAGCGGGTGGCGGAGTTCGTCTCCGCGATCTGCGCCGAGGCGGACTGAACGCTTCGTGGCGGAGCAGGGGCGCCGGTCCGTGGCAGCGGACCGGCGCCCCTGGCGTGTGCGGGCCTGCGGGCCCGGCGGTGCCTCAGCCCGGGAAGGCGTAGACGGTGGTGGCGTGGGCGGCCACCGCCTCGGTGCCCTCGGCGGTCAGGGTGACGTCGAGGAAGGCCAGCCGGCGGCCGAGCTTGGTGATCCGGGCCTCCACCAGGACGTCGGCGCCGAGCACCGCGCGCTGGAAGGTGATGGACTGCTGGGCGGTGGTCATCGGGCCGAAGCCGCCGAGGGCGGCGGAGACCGCGATCACGCTGGCGGTGTCGGCGGCGGCCATCAGGGCCTGTCCGGAGAGTCCGCCGCCCTCCCGGGCCAGTTGGTCGGACCACGGCAGCCGGAGCACCGCGTGCCGCTCGCCCGTCTCGGTCACCGACAGGCCCAGGGCCTGCACCCAGGGCGCGAAGTTGTCGGCCAGGATCTTGTCCGCCTCGGCGGTGGTGATGGTCACCGGGTCATTGTGGCGTCCGGGACGGCCCGGACGCCAGGGACCGAACGGGGTGACGGGGCCTGACGCCCGGTCAGGCGGCCAGGGCCACGCCCGTGGTGGCTCCGGCGAGGGCGGCCCAGACCACCTCGGGGTGCCTGATGTCGCTGTGCGCGCCGGAGAACGGCGACTGGTCCTCCTTGATCACCTCGTCGCCGCGCAGCCGGTAGAAGTGCCCGGCCCGCAGCGGGTACGGCTGCCCGGCGGCCTTGAGGTCGAACTGCTCCGCCCCGCCCTGCTGGAAGCCGTCGTGGCCCATGCCGCCCCAGCGGTAGGTGAGGTCGGATGCGGCCTGGTCGTCCTCGTTGTTGAGCAGGGAGGCCGCCGGGTACCACCAGCCGACCGCCCGGTCGCCGAGCGAGAAGGTGGAGAGCAGCGGGCCGGCCACCCGGTCGAAGTAGGGGGCCAGGAAGCCGTTGTGGCCGGTGTCGACCGGGATCGGCGCGGCGAAGGAGAAGTGCGAGAAGGCCCCTTGGACCAGCAGCAGCGAGGCGACCGGGCTGCCGATGCCCTCCGGGAGGCCGGGCAGTGCGAAGGAGACCAGCCGGGCGCCGAAGCTGTGGCCGATCAGGTGGACGCGCAGCCCGCCGCGCGCCGCGGTCGCGTGCGCGCAGCTGCCGAGCATCGGGCCGAGCCCGTCGCGGCCGACCACGCCCGCCCGGTTCTTCATCTCGTAGTAGCTGGCGGTGCGCAGCGCCTCCCGGGCGCCGTGCCAGAGCACCTTGAAGGGGTTGGGGAGCCCCTGGGCGTCGCCCGGTTCGCTGGAGAGACCGGCCAGCGCGCTGAACACCTCGCCGGTCGGCCGGTCCAGCACCGCCTGCTGCCCGCTGTCCTCCCCGGCCAGCGCGGGGGAGGTGACCAGGCCGCTGACCAGCTGGTGGCACCGGCTCAACTGCTCTGCGCTCTCCGGCTGTTGCTCCAGCAGTGCGGTGACGGCGGCCAGCTTGTCCTGTTCGGCCGGGGCGAAGGCGGGGCCGAGCGCGGCGGCCAGCTCGGCCGGGGTGGAGGGGTCGGACGGGTTGTCGGGGGCGTCCTCGGGGAAGAGCAGCGAGGGCCAGTACACCCCGGCCACCCCCACCTTCCCCTGCCAGGACGGGGCGAACGCGGCGATCTGGCGGGCCAGTTCGCCGAAGGTGTAGGCGTAGAGCGCCCTGGCTCCGGCGTCCGAGGTGTTCCAGCCGTGGGAGAAGACGAACAGCTCCCGCACTCCGCTGCCGGGCAGGTCGGCCACCAGGCCGTCGTCCGCCAGCAGTGTCCCGTCGCTGTCGAACCGCAGCTCCCAGTACGGGAGTCCGGCAATCGGTGCAGCCATCTGTGGTCAACTCCTCATCGCAGGTCGCTAGACGGCGGACATCACGCGCATCAGGTCGAGCAGGCCGTGGCCCTCCAGGTAGCGGTCGCGGCCGAGCGAGGTGGCGTTGGCGCAGAACAGCTCCTTGATCTCGCGCGGCCGGCCGATGAACTCCGACCGGACGGAGAGGAAGGCGGCGACCGCGCCGGAGACGTGCGGGGCGGCCATCGAGGTGCCGCTCAGCTCGGTGTAGACGGCGGTGCCCGAACTCCCCTCCGGCAGCAGACCGGTGAGGTCTCCGGTGAGCGAGCCGGTGGCGCAGGAGGTGATCCGCTCGCCGGGGGCCAGCAGGTCGGGCTTGAGGCGGCCGTCCAGGGTGGGGCCCTTGGAGGAGTTGTAGGTGACGCCGTACTCGTGCGGGCGGTCGCGGTGGGTGGAGCCGACGGTGATCGCGCCGTCCGCGTTGCCCGGGTCGGTGATGGAGGCGAGCACGCCGCGGGCGTCGGTGCCGCCCTCGCCGGGCAGCCGGGTGCCGAAGCCGCCGTTGCCCGCGCTCACCACGACCACCACCCCGCTGGCGGCCAGCAGGTTGACCTCCCGGCAGACCGGGCTCTGGCCGCAGGCGTACTCGCTGGCGTCCCAGGGGCAGCCCAGGCTGAGGTTCACCCCGTGCACCACCAGCATCCGGCCGCCGGTGTTCACCTTCTCGCGCAGGTAGTAGAGCGCCTCGATCACCGCGCTGGACGAGGTCACCAGTGAACTCCCGCGCTGCGCCAGGACCTTGAGGCTGACCAGGCGGGTTCTGGGGGCGATGCCGCGCAGCGTCCGGCCCTCGGCGAGCTCCCGGGTCTTGCGGACGGGCAGGCCGCCGATCTCCTCCAGGTGGGTGATCAGCGGGACGGTGCCGCCGGGCAGCGATCCGGCGATGATGCCGGCCACGTGGGTGCCGTGGCCCTCGGGGTCGGCGAGCGGCCGGTCCAGCCCGCCGACCGGGTCCTCGCCGGGTACCAGGGCGGTGAAGTCCCGGTGCAGGGCGGCGGCTTGGCCGCCCAGGGTGCCGCCGGCGAAGTGCGGGTGGTGCTCGTCGATGCCGCTGTCCATCACTGCCCAGACCACGCCCTCGCCGCTGGCCCCGTAGCAGCGGGCCACGGCGTCGGCCTTGATGGTGGAGACCGAGCGGTCGATGTGCGCCTCCAGCGTGTAGTCCGGCCAGACCCGGAAGACGGTGGGGCGGCCGGACTCGCGGTCGCGGCGCAGCAGGCGCTGGATCTCCTCGGGGCTGAGCAGGCAGCGCAGGTAGCTGGCGGCGATCCGGACCGGCACCCGCTCGGTGGAGAACAGCTCGGCATAGAGCTCGACGAAGGCCGTCCTGGTCACCTCGGTGTCCGCGTCCCGGGTGAGGTCCACCTCGACCAGCACCGGGCTGCGGTCGCCCGCCATGACCGGCACCACGTGCTCGCGGGTGGACGAGGGGGTGGAGGGCTGGAGCATCGGGCCGACCTGACTCCGGGACGGGTCCGTCCGCATCCCGACCACCTCCCGAGGCGGCACGACGACACCCCCTCGCTCCACCATGCGCCCGGCCGCCGGGGCTGTCATCCGGGCTCGGTGCGGAGCGCGTCCCGCAGCAGTTCGGCCAGGTGGACGGCGCGGCGGCCGTCGGCGAGTTGGGCGATCTGGGTGCGGCAGCTGAAGCCGTCGGCCAGCACCACCGTCTGCGGGTCGGCGGCCCGGACGGCGGGGAGCAGGACGCGTTCGGCGGCCGCGGTGGAGACCTCGTAGTGGCCGCGCTCGAAGCCGAAGTTCCCGGCTAGTCCGCAGCAGCCCGAGTCGAGCACCTCGTTGTGCAGGCCGAGCCGGGCGTCCAGGCGGCGGTCGGCGGCGGTGCCCAGTACGGCGTGCTGGTGGCAGTGGGTCTGGGTGATCGCGCGCACGCCGTCCAGACGGGGGAGCTCGACCTCGTCCAGGTCGAGGAACTCGGCCAGGGTGTGCACCCGGCCCGGGACGTCCCCGGCGGCCGGGCCGAGCAGCCGGGGCAGCTCCTCGCGCAGCGCGGCGGTGCAGCTCGGGTCCAGTCCGACGATCGGCAGATCGGGCGGCAGGGCGCGCAGGCTGCGGCGCAACACGGCCCGGGCGACGCCGAGTTGGCCGGTGGAGTACCAGGTGAGCCCGCAGCAGACCGGGCCGTCGGGGAGCCGGACGGCGTAGCCGAGGTGCTCCAGCACCTCGACGGCGGCCCGGGCCGGGGCCGGGTCCAGGTGGTTGGTGAAGGTGTCCGGCCAGAGCAGCACGGGGGTGCCGGCGGCCGGGGGCCGGGCGCGGTGCCAGCGCTCGAAGGTCTGCTCGGCGAGCGGTGGGAGCGTCCGGCGCGGTTCGATCCCGCCGATCCGCTTGAGCAGGGCCGCCGCGGGGGAGCGGAACAGGCGGTTGACCAGCCGCGGCGCCACCGCGGCCCGCAGGGTCAGCGGCAGCCAACCCATCGCGTAGTGCGAGCGCGGGCGCAGCCGGCGGCGGTGGTGCTGGTGCAGGAACTCGGCGCGGTAGGTGGCCATGTCGACGTGCACCGGGCAGTCGCTCGCGCAGCCCTTGCAGCCCAGGCAGAGGTCCAGTGCCTCGCGGACCTCCTCGGAGCGCCAGCCGTCGGTGATCAGCGACTCGCCGGGCAGCAGCTCGCCCCGGAGCATCTCGGCCAGCAGCCGGGCCCGGCCCCGGGTGGAGTGCCGCTCCTCCTCGGTGGCCATGTAGCTCGGGCACATCACCCCCGTGCCGGTGTCCACGCACTTGCCGACCCCGACGCAGCGGTGCACGGCCCTGAGCAGGCTGCCGCCGTCCCGCTCGTACGGCAGCGCCAGCGGCAGCAGGTCCCGCCCGGGGAAGCGCAGGTCGGCGTCGAGCGGGCGCGGGTCGACCAGGGCGCCCGGATTGAGCAGGCCGGCCGGGTCCCAGATCCGCTTGAAGGCGCCGAACAGGGCGATCACCTCCGGCGGGTACATCCGGGGCAGCAGCTCGGCCCGGGCCTGGCCGTCGCCGTGCTCGCCGGAGAGCGAGCCGCCGTGCGCGACCACCAGGTCGGCCGCCTCGGTCATGAACTCCCGGTACTCGGGCAGGCGTTGAGGATCCGTCAGCGGGAAGTCCAGTCGCAGGTGGATGCAGCCCTCGCCGAAGTGCCCGTACGGGACGCCGCGCAGGCCGTGCCGGGCCAGCAGGGCCCGCAGCCCGCGCAGGTAGTCGCCGAGCCGCTCCACCGGCACGGCCGAGTCCTCCCACCCGGGCCAGGCCTCGCCGCCGGAGGGCGTGCGGGTGACGATCCCGGCACCGGCCTCCCGGACGGCCCAGAGCTGGCGCTGCTCGCCCGGGTCGGTGACCACGGCCACGCTCGCCCGGCGCTCGCGCCGGACGGCCCCGGCGAGCTCCCGGGCGGCGGCCAGGGCCTCGGCGGGGGTGGCGCCGCCGGTCTCCAGGAAGAGCCAGCAGCTGCCCTCCGGCAGGCGGTCCAGCGCGGGCGGGCGGGGGCCGGCGGCGAGCAGCGCCTCGACCAGGTCGGCCGCCATCCCCTCGGCGGTCAGCGGGCGCAGCGGCAGCAGCGCGGGCACCGCGTCGGCGGCGGCCGTCTCGTCCGGGTAGCCGGCCACCACCAGGGCGGTCGCGGCGGGGGCCTCGACCAGGCCGACCGTGGCGCCCAGCAGCAGGGCGCAGGTGCCCTCGGTGCCGGTCAGCGCCCGGGCCAGGTCGTGGCCGCGCTCGGGCAGCAGGGCGTCCAGCGGGTACCCGGAGCCGCGGCGGGGCAGGGTCGGCATCCCCTGCCGCAGCACGGCCAGGTGGGAGTCCGTCAGCTCCTGGAGCGCGCGGTGCAGTTCGCCCTCGCGGCCCGGGCGCCCGCGCAGCCGGGCGCGTTCGGCGGGGGTGAGCGGGCCGGTGACCGTCAGTTCGGTGGAGTCGGACAGCAGCAGGTCGAGGGAGCGCAGGTTGTCGGAGGTGCGGCCCCAGGCGAGGGAGTGCGAGCCGCAGGAGTCGTTGCCGATCATCCCGCCGAGGGTGCAGCGGCTGTGCGTGGACGGGTCCGGCCCGAAGCGCAGCCCGTACGGGCGGGCGGCGGCCTGCAGGGTGTCCAGCACGGTGCCCGGTTCGACGGTGGCGGTGCGGGCGTGCGGGTCGATCTCCAGCACCCGGCCGAGGTGGCGGCGGAAGTCCAGCACCACCGCGCCCGGGCCGATCGCCTGGCCGCCGATGCTGGTGCCCGCCCCGCGCGGCACCAGGGGCACCCCGTGCTCCCGGCAGAGCGCGAGGGCCGCGCGGACGTCGTCCAGGTCGGCGGGTTTGACCACGCCCAGCGGCGGGTGGCGGTAGTTGGAGGCGTCGTGGCCGTAGACGGTGCGCTCGGCGGTGGAGAAGCGGACCTCGCCGCGGAGCTCTCGGCGCAGGGCACGGGCCAGATCGGCAGTCGGCATGGAGCCGATCATCCCAGCAAGCGCCAGACCCCGGTGGGAGGTGACGCCATGTCATGTGGCACTGTGTGGGGGCATGAGCGATCTTGAGGAGAACCCTTACATCGCAGGGCTGCCCTACGGCCAGGACCTGCCCGTGCCCGACGCCGCCTCCTGGGAGATCTTTCCGCTGGCCGGCGAGCTGACCGTCAAGCACCTGGAGCGCCCCGTGCTCCCCGAGCCGCCCCGGCACGGCGAGGACGGTCCGGAGAGCTGCGACGAGTGCAAGCGGCCCGACGAGTCCTTCCTCTGGACGGACGAGCACTGGCGGCTGACCGCGATGCGCGAGCCCGGCGCGCTGCCCGCAACCCTGCTGCTCTTCCCGCGCGCCCACCACGACCTGGCCGACCTGCCGCTGGAGCGCTCGGCCGAGATCGGCCCGCTGCTCCAGCGGATCGAACGGGCGGTCAAGGAGATCGGCGGCGTCGGCCGGGTGCACGTGAACCGCTGGGGCGACGGCGCCGCCCACCTCCACCTGTGGCTGCTGGCCCGGCCCGAGGGCATGCTCCAGCTGCGCGGCAGCTTCCTGCCGCTCTGGGACGAGGTGCTCCCGCCGGTCGGCTCCGAGCTCTGGGCCGCGCACAACAAGGTGATCGCCGCCGCGATGGCGAAGGACGGCGGCACCGCGCACGTCTGATCCGCCCGCCGGGCGCCGCTGACCGGCCGTCAGCGGCGCCCGGACACCGCCGTGCGGGCGATCTGGCCCAGCTTGGCCACCTCGAAGGCCGGGTAGGCGCCGTTCGCCAGCAGGGAGAACTTGACGCCCTCGCGCCCGCCCGGGCGGCGGTAGCCCTCCGGCAGGTACCTGCGGTAGGCCTCGGCGGCGCGCTGGAAGAACTGCGGGCGCTCGGCCCGGTCCACGCAGCCGGCCAGGTCGAAGACGAACAGCAGGTGCCGCACCATCCGGGTGAACAGGTGTGCGCGGAACGGCTCCAACTCCGGCTGGCCGTCCAGGAGTTCGAAGCCGTGCTGGTACTGCTCGAACAGGTCGAAGTGGCTGCTGCCCGGCGAGCCGGTCGGGTGCACCGTCTGCCGGCGGCGGATCCGCACGCACTCCCGGTCCAGCACCGCGACCCGACGGGCCGTCAGCATCGCCCGGTGCACCACCGGGACCTCCTCGTAGGCGCCGTCCGGGAAGGGCGACACCAGCCCCCGCCGGAGCAGCCGGTCCCAGGCCAGCGGCGGTGCGCCCAGCAGCTCCGGGTGGTCCAGCGGGGAGAACACCTCCCGCCCGGTCTCGGCCCCGGTGGCCGCCAGCTCCGCCAGCAGCCCGGCCGAGCCGCCGGGCCAGACCCGGCCGCCGTGCTCGCGGGTGTGGCCGAACAGCAGCGCGTCCACCGGCCCGGTCTCGGTCAGCCGCTCCGCCATCACGCCGAGCGCGTCGGGGTCGAGCAGGTGGTCGCTGTCCAGGAAGAGCAGGTACTCGCCGAGCGCACGGGCCGCCCCCGCGTTCCGGGCCCGGCCGACGCCGACCGCCGCGTTCAGCCGGAGCATCCGCACGCGCGGGTCGCGCAGCTCGTACGCGGCCGCCACGCGCTCGGGGGAGTCCGGGGAGCGGTCCACGACGAGGAGCACCTCGAAGTCGCGCAGGGTCTGCGCGAGGAGGGAGTCCAGGCAGTCCGTCAGCTGGTGCTGCCGGTCGTAGACGGGGAGCACCACGGAGATCAGCGGGTTGTGCATGGCCGGGAGGCTAGGTGTGCGTACACGGCCAGGCAAAGGTCGGAAAAGCCGCATAGCGGCGGATCCCCGGGCAGAGCCGGAGCAACGTGCCCAGGATCTTCACCTCGCCCGCACGGAATGCCGCAGGGCGGTCACCCTCTGTTCGGGTGACCGCCCTGCGGGTGGGCTGACCTGGGATCAGTACCAGTTGTGGGACTGCCAGAAGCTCCAGGCGGCGCACGGGCTGCCGTAGCGCTCGTTCATGTAGGACAGGCCCCACTTGATCTGGGTGGCGGCGTTGGTGCGCCAGTCCGCGCCGGCCGAGGCCATCTTGGAGCCGGGCAGCGCCTGGACCAGGCCGTACGCGCCGGAGGAGGCGTTGGTGGCGGTGACGTTCCAGCCGCTCTCGCGCTCGACGATGTTGGAGAAGCACTGGAGCTGGCCGGCCGGGACGATCTGCGCGGCGATCTGCTTCGGCGAGCCGGCCGGGGCGGCCAGCGCGCTGCGCTGCTGGCTGCGGGAGGCGGCCTCGGCGTCGGACTTGGCCTTCGCGTCGGCGGCGGCCTTGGCGTCCGCGGCGGCCTTCGCGTCGGCCTTCGCCTTGGCGTCGGCGGCGGCCTTGGCATCCGCCTTGGCCTTGGCATCGGCGGCGGCCTTGGCGTCGGCGTCCGCCTTGGCCTTGGCATCGGCGGCCGCCTGGGCCTCCTGGGCGGCCTTGGCGTCGGCCGCGGTCTTGGCGTCCGCGTCGGCCTTGGCCTGCGCCTGGGCGGAGGCCTCGGCGAGCGCCTTGGCGTCGGCCTCGGCGGTGCGCTGGGCCTCGGCGGCGGAGCTCGCGGCGGCGGCCGACACGGAGGCGGCGGCCTGCGGGGCGGCCTGGGCGTTGGTGGTGTCCTGCGGCAGCGCCAGCGCGAGGGTGGCGGAGCCCGCCACGGCGAGGGTGGCGACACCGGTGATGATGGCGTTGCGGCGGTTCTTGGGGAGCGGGAACTGCATGGAGGGGACGACCTCTTCCGTCGGGCGGCCGCACCGGGCACGCGGGTACCGCAGAACCTGTTCGGGGAACAGTCCGCGTGCCGTGCGTCGGCGGCCAGGGCGCTCCGGGGTGAGCCGGGGCTGGCGGGGGAGGGCGGGACCGGGCCTGCTGGACCGACCGCGCTGCCTTGTGGACCTGGCCATTCTTGGCAGACCGTTCCGGCGGAGGCAAAGACCGCCGAAACGACTCCCGGTAGTAGATGTGGCGACGGGCGCGGCCGCCGTCGGACGGCCCGCAAAGCCATGCCCGGGCCGCCCCGGACCTCCGATCCCGACCCCCGGCACCCCCGGGACCAGCACGGTTCCCGGCCCCGGACGGGTCCTGGGGGCGGGTCAGGGCGGGATAAGGGGGCTTACCCCGTGTTTATCTCCTATGCAGGGCAGTAGACCCGTCGGGGCGTGTGGGCGGCCTCACAGGTTTGGCGCCCCGAGGTCGGCGCAGCGTTGCCGGCCGCTCACGCACCCGGGGCCGCCGCAAGGGCGGACCCGCTGCCGGGGCGCGGTCGGCCACCTTCCATACTGGGGCCCGTGATCTTCCTGCTGATCGTGCCGCTGGTCCTCGGTCTCTACGCGCTGGTGCACTGGTACCTGTGGCGCCGGTTGGTCCGCGACGTCTCCGCGCCGGGCGGACGCTGGCGCCGGAGCGGCACGGTGGCGGCGGTGGCACTGCCGCTGCTCGGGCTCGGGGCGCTGGTCGGCGGCCGGGCCCTGCCGCTGAGCGCGGAGCGGTGGGTGGCCTGGCCCGGGTACATGTGGCTGGCGACGCTGATCTACCTGATGCTGGCGCTGTTCGCGGGCGAGGTGGTCCGGGCGGTCTGGCTCCGGCTGCCGGCCCGTGCGGCGACGCCCGCCGACGCGGCCCGGTGGACGCCGCAGGAGCCCGGCGAGGACGGGCCGGGGTCGGGCGCGGAGGTGCCGGAGCCCGTCACCGCCGAGGAGAAGAAGGAGGAGACGGCCGGGGACCCGTCGCGGCGGCTGTTCGTGGCCCGCACGGTGGCGATCGGCGCGGCCGGGGTGGCCGCGGCCGTGGTCGGCACCGGGACGTACGGGGTGTTGAACGGGCCGAGCCTGAAGAAGGTGACCGTGCCGCTGGCCAAGCTGCCCCGGCGGGCGCACGGCTACCGGATCGCGGTGGTCAGCGACATCCACCTCGGCCCGATCCTGGGCCGCTCGCACACCCGGCGGATCGTCGACACCATCAACGGCGTCCAGCCCGACCTGATCGCGATCGTCGGCGACCTGGTAGACGGCACCGTGCCCGAACTCGGCCCGGCCGCACTGCCGTTGGCCGATCTGCGGGCCAAGGACGGTGCGTACTTCGTCACCGGCAACCACGAGTACTTCTCCGGCGCGCGCCCCTGGGTCGAGTTCGTCCGCTCGCTGGGCGTGCGGCCGCTGGAGAACGCCCGCACCGAACTGCCCTGGTTCGACCTGGCCGGAGTGAACGACCTCGCGGGCGAGAGCGAGGGCGAGGGCCCGGACTTCGTCCGCGCGCTCGGCGACCGCGACCCTTCGCGGGCGGCGGTCCTGATGGCCCATCAGCCGGTGAACATCCACGACGCGGTCCGCCACGGCGTGGACCTCCAACTCTCCGGCCACACCCACGGCGGCCAGCTCTGGCCCGGCAACTACCTTGCGGAGCTGGCCAATCCGACCGTAGCCGGGCTGGAGCGCTACGGCGACACCCAGCTCTACGTCACCCGTGGCGCGGGCGCCTGGGGCCCGCCGGTCCGGGTCGGCGCCCCCTCCGACATCACCGTCCTCACCCTCGCCTCGCTCCAGGCCTGACCGCCCGGGGGCCTCCCGGGGCGGTGAACGAGGGAGAACTTCGGGGCCAACAGAGCGTCGATGCGGTCGGCAAGTCCCAAGTGCACACGTAGCGTTGGGGAGCGCGCCGGGACGGGTCCGTGGCGCCCTGGGGAGGCGACGCGGATGGCAGTGCAGCGGGTGGGCTGCGAGGCGGAAGCCGTGGCGGTCCGCCGTGCCACGGTGCAGACCGACCGGGACGTGAACGGGCGGTACCGCTGGTCGCTGAAGGCGCCGAACGGGCGGATCGTCGCGGTCTCGGCCCCGGTCTACGAGACGGCCGTCCGGGCCTTCCAGGGCTTCGAACAACTCTGTTCGGACTCCGGGGACCTGGTGGCCCGGATCACCCACGTGCAGGGCGGCATCGGCTGGACCTGGGCGGTGCCCGGCCCGGGCGGGGTCCCGTCCGCCTGCTCCCAGCGGGCCTACGAGCGCTACGCGACCTGCCAGAACGCGTTCCGCCGGGTGCGGCTCCTGCTGAACCAACCGGAGCTCATCCAGCGCGTCGGCCCGCACGGTTAGCCCTCCCGCAGGCCCCCTCCCGCAGGCTCCCGCCCGCCGTGCTGGTCGCCCGCCGTGCTGCTGGCGCGGCCGGGGCCGCTCAGCGCCAGGCGGCGGTGCTGCCCGCCCGGCGGCGGACCTGGGCCGGGACGGCGCCGGGGGCGACGGCGGGGCGGGGAGCGACGAGGTGGCCGGCGGCCGGAGGGCTGCCGACGGCGGCCTCGGCGGCCCGGGCCAGCTCGCGGCGGTCGGTGCCGGACACCGGTGGGTGGAAGGTGAGTTCGGCCACCAGGCCGCGGGCGGCCAGCACCCGGCGGATCGAGGGCAGCAGCTCGTCGTCGCCGACGAAGGCGGCCGCGGTGCTCGGCGTGCCGTCGGCGAGGAGGTAGCGGATCGTCACCGGCTGGACCGGCACCCCGGCGTCGAGGGCGGCCTGGAAGGCGGCCCGGCGGAAGGTCCCGCCGGCCCGGCCGCACCAGGTGCTTCCCTCCGGGAAGACCCCGACCGCCCGGCCGGCCCGCAGCGCGTCCGCGATCTGCCCGACCGTCTCCGGGAGGCGGCGGATGCGGTCGCGGTCGACGAAGATCGTGCTGCCCCGGGTGGTCAGCGGCCCGAGCAGCGGCCAGCTCCCGACCTCGGTCTTGGCCACCATCGGGCCGGGCCGGACGGTGCCGAAGAGCACGATGTCCAGCCAGGAGACGTGGTTGGCCACCAGCAGGACGCCGCCCGGCTGCGGGGCGGCACCGGTGACGCGCAGCCGCACCCCGAGCGCGCCGACGACGGTGCGGG
>NZ_JBSGEL010000036.1:0-81167 GCF_053602875.1 Kitasatospora sp. NPDC004289
ATCCCGGTGCACATGGTCGAGGTCATCAACAAGCTGGCCCGCGTCCAGCGCCAGATGCTCCAGGACCTGGGCCGCGAGCCCACCCCGGAGGAGCTCGGCCGGGAGCTGGACATGACCCCGGAGAAGGTGGTCGAGGTCCAGAAGTACGGCCGCGAACCGATCTCCCTGCACACCCCGCTCGGCGACGAGGGCGACAGCGAGTTCGGTGACCTGATCGAGGACTCCGAGGCGGTCGTCCCGGCCGACGCGGTCTCCTTCACCCTCCTCCAGGAGCAGCTGCACTCGGTGCTCGACACCCTGGCGGAGCGCGAGGCGGGTGTGGTCTCGATGCGCTTCGGCCTCACCGACGGCCAGCCGAAGACCCTGGACGAGATCGGCAAGGTCTACGGCGTGACGCGCGAGCGCATCCGCCAGATCGAGTCCAAGACCATGTCCAAGCTGCGCCACCCGTCGCGTTCGCAGGTCCTGCGCGACTACCTGGACTGATCCCCAGAGCCCCAGCCTCCGGAGGGCCCGGCGCGGTGCCACCACCGCCCGGGCCCTCGGCACGTGCGGCGGCGGTTCGCTACAGTGCGGGCATCGGCGCAGAGGTACAGACCAATTCCTCGTGCGCGCCGTGCCGTTCGCTGAACTCCCACCCCCACGGAGGCAGTCGTGATAGCCCGTCGCACCGTCCTGACCATCGCGGGAGGCGGCGCGGCCGCGCTGCTCGCCGCCCCCGCCGCGCACGCGGCCGCCCCGAGCACCGTGCGGCTCCCCGCGCCGACCGGGCACCGGCAAGTCGCCACCCGCGCGGTCCATCTGATCGACCGTCAGCGTCAGGACCCGTTCGCGCCGGTGCCCGCGCCGCGCGAGCTGATGGTCCAACTCTGGTACCCGGCACGGCCGGTGGACGGCGGCCCGGCGGCCGTGTACACCTCGCCCCGGGTGGCGGCGGCGGTCGAGGCCGGGCTCGGACTGCCCGCCGGTCTGGTCGGCCGCCTGCGCGGCCACGCCGTCACCGGAGCACCGGGCGGGGTGCCGGGCGGCGGCCCGCTGGTGCTCTTCAGCCCCGGGCGGACCGGCATCCGGGCCGGGGCCACCGCACTGGCCGAGGAACTGGCCTCGCGCGGCTTCGTGGTGGCCGCGGTGGACCACACCTACGACGCGGCGGCGGTGGAGTTCCCGGGCGGCCGGCTGGTGGCCTGCAACCTCCCGGCCGAACCGGAGGACTGGGACGCCCAGGACCGCAAGGAGGTCGCGGCCCGGGCGGCCGACCTGCGCTTCGTCGCGGAGCGGCTGGCCCGGCTGCTGCCCGGGACGGCCGGACGGCCGGTCGGCGTGCTCGGCCACTCCCTGGGCGGGGCGGCCGCCGCCGAGGCGATGCGGCAGGACCGCCGCTTCGCGGCCGGACTCGACCTGGACGGCGGACTCTTCGGCTCGACCGTCCCCCGGACCGGCCTCGACCGGCCCTTCCTCCTCCTCAACTCCCTGGAGGACCACGACACCTGGCGCCTCTTCCGGGAACACCACCACGCCTGGGGCCGCCAACTGAGGATCACCGGATCCGGACACCTGACCGCCACCGACATCCCGCACCTGGCCGGGCCGGGGCGGCTGGACCAGGTCTGGGACCCCGCGACCTACGGCACCTTCCTCGGCACCGTCGCGGCGCGGCGGGGCACCGAGGTGGTCCGCGCGTACGTCGCGGCCTTCTTCGAGCGCTTCCTGCTCCAGCGGCCGGGCGGCGGTCTGCTCGATGCGCCGTCGGGGCGCTATCCGGAGGTCGTCCACCAGTGGAGCCGGAACGGGAGCTGACCACGGGGTATCGTCTCGGGGTCACGCCCTGCCGACCGGCCCCGCCGGCCGGTCGGCGCCCACAACGCCCTTGACCTGCGGTTTTGACGATCGGAGCGGTATCATGCCGGGAGCCGGGAGCCGGGAGCCGGGAGCCGGGAGCCGGGAGCCGGGAGCCGGGAGCCGGGAGCCGGGAGCCGGGAGCCGGCGCGTCTCGCGGGTGGCGGCGTGAACGGGGGCGCGGCACGGGGTGAAGCACGGGCTACGGGGGATGCGGTGGCGGAGTCGGCCGGCGGGCCGAGCGTGCTCCTGGTCATCCGCACCGCGACGACCCTGAACCGCCTGCTCGACGTCGTCCCGCTCTTCGCCGACGACCACCGCGTCCGCCTCCACTGGACGATCGCACCCGGCTCCGCCTACGACGACGGCCTCCCCGAACTGCTGGAGCGTCACCACATCCGGGTCACCCCCTGGCGGGACGCCGTCGACCGCCGCTACGGCCTGGCGATCGGCGCCAGCGCCAACGGTGAGCTGTACCGTCTCCGCTCCCCGCTCCTCCTCGTCCCGCACGGCGCCGGCTTCAACAAGCGCCTCGGCGGCGCCGGCGACGCCGCACCCTCCGGCCTCTCCCCCGAACAGCTGCTCCACGACGGCGAGGTGGTCCCGGCCGCCATCGGCCTCGCCCACCCCGCCCAGCTGACCAGGCTGACCCGGGCCTGCCCACCCGCCGCCGAACGGGCCACCGTGGTCGGGGACCCTTGCCACGACCGTCTCCGGGCCAGTCTGGAGTGGCGGGACGAGTACCGCCGCGCCTTCGGGCTGCGGGCGGGACAGCAGCTGGTCGTGGTCTCCTCCACCTGGGGCCGCGCCTCGCTGAGCCACCGTCACCCCGAGCTGCTCACCCGTCTGCTGGCCGAGCTGCCGGTGGACGAGTACCGGGTTGCCCTGGTGCTGCACCCGAACGAGTGGGCCGAGCACGGCGCCTTCGCCCTCCGCCTGCGGCAGACGAGCGCCCGCGCCGCCGGGCTGATCTGCGTGCCGCCGCAGGAGGGGTGGCGAGCGGCGCTGGCTGCCGCCGGGGTGCTGATCGGGGACCACGGTTCGGTGGCGCTCTACGCGGCGGCAGCCGGGCTGCCGGTCCTGTTCGCCACCGACGGCTCGGTCGGCACCGCCAGCACGGAGGGCACGGAGGGCACAGGCGGCACGGACGGCACCGGCCACGACGAGCTCGACCCGGACTCACCGATGGCCGAACTCATGGCCACCGCACCCCGGTTGGACCTCACCGCGCCACTCCTCCCGCAGCTCTCCGGTGACCTCGCCCCGGCCGTGCTGCCGCCGGGCGCGTTCGCCGCCGAAGGCTCCTCGCTCGCCCTGCTCGCCGAGCTGGTGCACCGCCACCTCGGCCTCACCCCGCCCGCCACCGCCCCGATCGCGGAGCCGGTCCCGCTCCCCCGGCTCGACACCGCGCCCGTCCGCCAACTCACCGTTCACACCGCCCTGGTGGAGCCCGCGACGGAGGGCAAGCCCGCCCTGGTCCGGTTGGAGCGCTGCCCCTCCCGGCTGTCCGAGCTCCACCCCCACGACGAGTCGGCCCACCGCCACCGGCTGGCCGAGCTCTCGCCCGAGGCCGGGCGTCTGGCCCAGAGCGCGACCGTCCTCTCCACCCACGAGCCCACCCTCGGCACCGACTGGCTCGACCGCACCCTCGCCCGCCACCCCGCCTGCCGGATCGCGGCCGTCGTCCTGGACCGGCACCGCTGCCTGCTGCGGCTACGCACCGGCGAGCTGCTCACCACCACCCTGCCCGCCGACGCCGACCCGCTGCTCGCCGCCTCCGCCCTGCACCACCTGCTGTCCCTGGGCGAGCCCGTGCCCGGCGCCGTCCGCATCGAGATCGGCGGACACCGCCACACCGCCACCGTCGAACCGGCGTCACCCTCGGCCGGCTGACTCCCCGTCGGCCATCCGCCAGGTCCCCGTGCCCAGGTCGAGCACGGCCGTGCGGTCGGTCCGCTCCGGCCACTCCCCCAGCCGCCAGGGCCGCTCCAGCACGCCCAGCGCGATGCCCACCCCGGCCTCGGACGTCTCCGCCACGACGCCGATCCAGTGCGGGCTCCGGGCGATCAGCCGCTCCACCAGCGCCCCGTCGGGCTCCGGAACCGCCAGGGTCTGTCCGTCGGCGCCGGGCGGCGTCCCCCGCACGCCGTGCAGGGCCGAGCCGGCCATCAGCGCCAGCAGCCGAGCGAACAGCCGGACCGGGAGCTCCGCGTCCCTGGTCTCCAGGTGCACGTAGCAGTCGTCGTGCCCGGAGAAGTAGAAGCGCGAGCCCGGCAGGCGCGTGAGCACCAGCTCACCGGCCCGGGCCGTGCCGATCACCAGCGCGAGCTCGTCCAGCTGCTCCGCGGTCCGGCCCGGCTCCACGTCCACCAGGGTCAGCTCGTAGGGTGACCAACTGCCGTCCAGGAAACGGGGCATGACGTCCCGCTCCAGCACCAGCAGCTCCTCGCTCAGGTCGAGCGAGCCACCGGCCCAGTCACCGATCGGGTGGACCCGGCAGGCGGCGCCCTGGTCCGCAGCGATCTCCCCGGGGCTCCAGGACCGGTAGTCCTCGTCCAGGAAGCTGTTGGTCGCCAGGCCGGCCACCACCACCTCCTCCCGCGCGGACCCCAGCAGCAGGTCCAGGAGCTCGCTGCCCTGCGCGGCGGCGGCCGAGACCGTCCGGATCCCCTCGTCCTCCCGGACGCTGAAGGCCAGCGGGAACGCCGCCCCCGCCAGGCCCACGGAGTTCACGCCGAACGCCCCGCGCCGGTCCACCTCGACCACTGCACTCCCCCACCACTCGTCCTCATGCGTCCTCACCGTATCGGGCGGTCAGCTCCGCCCCGATCCGGGCCAGTTCGGCCCTGGCCTCCGGCGGTTCCAGGATCTCGATCCGCGCCCCGAGCCCGGCGAGCCGGGCCGCGATGACCTCGGGCGCCGGGCCGTCGACCTCCAGCTCCCGCCGCCCGTCCGGGAGTTCGCGCAGCGGCCGGACCCGGCCGGAGCTCAGGCGGTGCAGCAGGGCCTCGGTGCCGGGCTCGACCCGCACCAGCACGGTGGCGGCGTGCAGGCGCTCCTCCATCCCCGCGGCCAACTCCCGCCAGACGGCGGCCAGATCGAAGCCCTCCGGACGGTCGACGGGCAGGCCGGTCGGAGTGGCCCCGGTGACGCGGCTGAGGCGGTAGGAGCGCAGGCCCGCCTCGGTGGCCGCGACGAGGTAGCCGACACCCGCCTTGGTGGCCAGGCCGAGCGGGTGGACGGTGCGCTCCCGCTCGGGCCGCCCTGGGGTGGCGTAGCCGAGCCGGACCTGTTCGCCCTCCACCACGGCCCGCTGGAGCACCTCCAGGTGCGGTTCGGCGGCGGTGACGGGCGCCCGGGACCAGTCGGTCGGGTCGGCCACACCGCCGCGGGCGGCCGCCTCGGCCCCGGCCCGCTGGGGCGCGGGCAGGGCCTGGACCAGCTTGCGCAGCAGGGTGCGGGCCTCGGGCGAGGAGGCGGCGGGCCCGGCCGTGAGGAAGAGCGAGCGGATCTCGTCCGTGGTCAGGCCGTTGAGCGTGGTGCGGGCCCCGCCGACCAGGTTCCAACCGCCGCCCCGGCCGCGCTGGGAGTACAGCGGCACGCCGGAGGCGGCCAGCGCCTCCAGGTCACGCCGTGCGGTCCGTTCGGAGGTCTCCAGCTCGGCGGCCACCTCGGCCACGGTGACGCGGCCCCGCCGCTGGAGCAGCAGCAGGGTGGCGACCAGTCGATCGGCTCTCATGGACCGCCATTCTGCTGGCTCCGCGCGCCCCACTCCGACCGGTTTTCCGGCGGCTCGTCAAACTGGCCAGAAGGTGGCCACTTTGAGCGGAAGGCTGAGCTCATCGCCCCCGGAAGCACCGGGCCGTGAAGAGAGTGGAGCAGAAGATGATCGTGGTGACCGGAGCCACCGGGAACGTCGGCCGGCCGCTGGTGCAGGCCCTGGCCGAGGCCGGGGAGCGGGTGACGGCGGTGTCCCGGAACGCGGCGGAGGGGCTCCCGGTGGGGGTGTTGCACCGGGTGGCCGATCTGGCCGAACCGGCGTCCCTGGAGACGGTGTTGGCGGGGGCGGAGGCGCTGTACCTGCTGATCGCGGGATCGGGCGCCGAGCTCGATCCGGAGGCGGTGCTCGGGGTGGTGAAGGCGGCGGGGGTGCGGCGGGTGGTACTCCAGTCCTCGCAGGCGGCGGGTACCCGTCCCGGGCTGGCTTCGCACGACGGCCTGCGGGCCTTCGAGGCGGCGTTGCGCGGTTCGGGCCTGGAGTGGACCGTGCTGCGCCCCGGCGGATTCGCCTCCAACGCCTACCTCTGGCTGGAGTCGGTGAAGGCCCACCGGACGGTGGCGGCGCCCTTCGGCGAGGTGGGCCTGCCGCTGGTGGACCCGGCGGACATCGCCGCCGTGGCGGCCGCGGCGCTCCGCGACCGGACGGGCGCCCACGCCGGACGGACCTACCAACTGACCGGCCCCGCGCGGGTTTCGCCCCGTGAGCAGGCCGAGGCGCTCGGCGCGGCGGTCGGCGAGCCGGTCCGGTTCGTGGAGCTGAGCCGGGCCGAGGCCCGCGGGCACCTCACCCGCTTCCTCCCGGAGGTGGTGGCGGAGGGCACCCTCGACATCCTCGGCGAGCCGAACGCCGAGGAGCTGCGGTTGAGCCCCGACGTGGAGACGGTGCTCGGCCGGGCCCCGCACTCCTTCGCCGACTGGGCCCGGCGCCACGCCGCCGCCTTCCGCTGAACCCGCGGCTCGGCGCGCGTGGCGGGTCAGGGGTTCAGCCCTCGGAGCACTCCGGCTCCGAGGAAGCCTCCAACTCCTCGACCTTGGCGCCGAGTTCGGCGGCCCGGGGGCTGCCGGTGGCCTGGTGGATCCGCCAGGCGGCGTCCAGGTGCCGGTGGGCGGCCGCCCGGTCACCGGCCGCCAGTGCGGTCTCGGCGAGCAGTTCCAGCACGGGCGCCCGGTCGACCGGGGTGTCCCGTTCGGTGAAGACGTGCAGGGCCTGCTCCAGCAGTTCGGTGGCCTGCTGGAGCCGCCCCAGCCGCAGCTGCACCCCGCCGAGGCTGGTGGCGATCCGGGCGGTGGTGCGGCGGTCCGCGCCGTCCCCGAGCCGGTACGCGCGCAGCAGCACCTCCGCGGCCGCGTCCCACTGCCCGCGCCGGTCCAACACCTGCCCGAGGTGGTGGAGTTGGAGCCGGGTGCCGCGGACCTGACGGAGGTTCTCGTTGATCTGGAGCGACTCCTCGAAGGCGGCCTGGGCCTCGTTCAGCCGCCCCTCGGCCAACCAGGCCTTGCCGGAGAACTCCAGCACCATGGCGGTGGCCCGCCGGTCCCCGGCCAGCCGGGTGGCGGCCAGGGCCGGGCGCAACTGGGCGTGGGCGGCGTCGAAGTCGCGCAGCTCCCAGTGGGCCCGGGCGAGTTGGGCCCGGTAGCGGGCCAGGAGCAGCAGCTCCTCCTCGCGTTCGGCGGAGGCGACGGCGAGGGTGTAGGCCTCGATCCAGTAGTCGTACGGCCGCTGGTCCTCGACCAGCTTCCAGAGCGGTTCGGCCAGCCGGCAGACCATCGGGTCGTCGCCCAGGGCTGCGGCCGTGTGGAGGCAGGCCAGCAGGTTGTGCCGCTGGGCGCGGAACCACCGGAGGGCGGCCGTGTCGTCGGCGAACTCCACGTCGGGCCCGGGGCCTTGGGGCAGCGGTGCGAGGTAGCGCAGCCGTTCGCCGATCGCACGGTCGGCGCGTTCAGCCTGGCGGGCGTACCAGTGGACGGTGCGCTGCCAGATCGCCGAGCGGCCGATGCCGCTCGGGTCGGCGGCCCGGGCCCGGCGGGCGGCGTGCTCGCGCAGCAGGCGGTGGTAGCCGAACCGCCCGGTGGCGGCGTCCTCCTCGAGCAGCCCGGCGTCCACCAGCTCGGCGAGCCCGGCCTCGGCGGCCCAGGCGTCCAGGTCGGCGGCGGCCGCGGCCGCCCCGGAGGCGAACCCGCCGCCCGGGTGGTCGGCGAGCGAGCGGTAGAGCAGGGCGGCGTCCTCGGGCAGGGCCTGGTAGCTCGCGTCCCAGAGTGCCTCCACGCCCGTGCCTCCGATCACCCCGCCACCCGTACCCGCCCCACCGTCGGTCCGCGCCGCCGCCTCGGCCGCTCTCAGCCGGTCGACCAGGTCGGCCACCCGGGCCCGCCGCATCCGGCGCAGCTGCCCGCCGGCCGCCCGCAGCGCGATCGGCAACCCGCCGCACAGCTCGGCGAGTTCGGCCACCGCCGCCTCTTCGGCGGCCGCCCGCTCGGGGCCGATCAGCTCGGCCAGCATGCGGCGGGCGTCTCCCGGCGGGAGCATGCCGAGCGGGACGGCGAGGGCGCCGTTCTGCTCGGCCTCCGGCAGCCGGGCCTGGCTGGTGACCACGGCCGCGCTCTGCTCCCCGGCCGGGAGCAGCAGGGCGAGTTCGGCCTCGTCGTGCACGTCGTCCAGCAGCACCAGCACCCGGCTGCCGGTGGTCCGGGAGCGGAACAGCGCCTGACGCTCCGCCAGGGTGGGCGGCAGCCAGCCGGCGTCCACGCCGAGCGACTCCAGCCAGCCGCCGAGCACGGCGGCGAAGTCCACCGCGCCGTCCTGGCGCAGCCGGCCGAGGTCGGCGTAGAGCTGGCCGTCGGGGAAGCGCTCGCGCATCCGGTGGCCCCAGTGGGCCCCGAGCTCGCTCTTGCCCACGCCGCCGACGCCGCTGAGCACCAGCACCGCCGGGCGCCCGGTGCGGGGGCGGCCGAGCTCCGCGGTGCAACCGGCCTGTTCGGCCTGACGGTCGAAGAACCTGCCCTTGGTGAGCGGGAGTTGGCCGGGCACCGGCCGCTGCGGGCCGCTGACCGTCAGGTGCTCGATCACCTGGGCCTGGATGAGGTGACCGTCCACCCGGCCGCCGTCCACCCGGTTCACCCCGGCCGCCGCCCGCTGTGCCACCTCGTCGGACTCCGGTCGCTCCGCCACGCCCACCCCTCAAGCCGCCCTGACCGCCAACACTGTAGACGTTCCGTCAGGCGAAAGGGTTGTGGGCGCACCGGTCCGCCGGTCAGGCCGCGCAGAACTCGTTGCCCTCGGGATCGCGCATCACCCACCAGTGCCCGGCCGGGCCCTTGTCCACCTCCTGGACCTTGACCGCGCCGAGCCCCTCCAGCCGGGCGACCAGTCCGGCCAGGCCCTCCGGCCCGGCGTGCAGGTCGATGTGCAGGCGGTTCTTGACGGTCTTGGGCTCGGGGACCTGCTGGAAGAGCAGGCGGCGGCCCTTGCCGACCCCGCTCGCCGGGTCGTAGGGGTCCTCGGGGTGGCGGACGGCGCCGTAGCCGCGGAAGACCTTGCGGCCGCGGTGCTCGGTGACGGCCGCCTCGGGCAGGTGGCCCGCGGCGAGCAGCTGGTCGATCAGCGGGCTCGGGTCCTCCACCTCGTACTCCAGGGCGGCGGCCCAGAAGTCCGCCAGGGCCGAGGGGTCTGCGCAGTCGATGACGAGTTTCCAGTTCAGAGCCATGTGACCACTTGTATGGGTGAGATGGATCCGTCCGCAACCAGAGGCCTGACGCTGCGCTCGCGCAGCGCCGCCGCCCGGCCCGCCGTTGGTGCTCCATCGAGCACTGCGGCAACCCCCACGAGGTCCGCGCCCTGCGGGCCCGCGCCACCGGGGAAGGATGCCCGCCGCGCCCGACCGGCCCTCCTGACGGTGGGTCAGCCGACCGGCTCCACGGCCGGGCTCGCGGCGGGCTCGACCGGAGCGGGCCGCCGGGAGGGGCGGTCCAGGGCCCAGGCCACGGTCGCCACCAGGCAGCCGGTGAGGGCCAGCCCGGAGCCGACCAGGGTGGGCGAGGTCCAGCCGAGCCCGGCCGACAGGGCCAGGCTGCCGAGGTAGGCGCCCTGCGCGTTGGCGAGGTTGAAGGCGCCCTGCACGGTGGCCAAGGCCAGGGTCGGCGCGGTCCGCGCCTTCTGCATCACCAGGGTCTGCACCGTGGGCACCGTGGCGAAGCCGAACAGGCCGATCAGCACCACGGTGAGCGCCGCCGCCCACGGGGTGCCCGCGGTCACCGCGAACAGGGCCAGCGCCAGGGCCATCAGCAGGAAGGCGGCGCTGATCGAGGGCCGCAGCGCGCGGTCCGCCGCGTAGCCGCCGATCAGGTTCCCGAGCGTCATCCCGACGCCGAACAGGGCGAGCACGACCGTGACGCCCTGTCCGGAGAAGCCGGCCACCTCGGTGAGCACCGGGGTGATGTAGGTGTAGCAGGCGAAAAGCCCGGCGCAGCCGGTCACCACCGTGCCGAGGGCCAGCCAGAGCTGGCCGCTGCGGAAGGTGGCCAGCTCAGTGCGCAGGCCGGCGCCGGGGCGGCTGGGCAGTTCGGGCAGCAGCCGGGCCAGGGCGAGCGTGCCGACCGCGCCGGCGCCGACCACCACGAGCATCGCCGAGCGCCATCCGAGGTGCTGGCCCAGCAGGGTGGCGGCCGGCACGCCGAGGATGGTGGCCACGGTCAGCCCGGAGAACATCACCGAGACCGCCCGGGCCCGCAGGTGCGGCGCCGCCAGCTCGGCGGCGGCCACCGCACCGGCCCCGAAGAAGGCGCCGTGCGGCAGCCCGGTGATCAGCCGGGCCCCGGCCAGTAGGGCGAAGTTCGGCGCCAGCGCGCAGAGCAGGTTCCCGACCGTGAACAGCGCGGACAGGCCGATCAGCACGGCCTTGCGGGGCAGCTTCGCGCAGAGCGCGGTGAGCAGCGGGGCCCCGATGACCACCCCGATCGCGTACATCGAGATCAACCAGCCGGCCTGCGGCACCGGGACGCCGAGGTCGTCGGCGACCTGCGGGAGCAGGCCCATCGCGGCGAACTCGGTGGTGCCGATCGCGAAGGCGGTGAGGGCGAGGGCGACGAGCGCCAGCGGCATGACGGGACCAACTCCAGGGGTGGGGTGACGTGGGGCGGTCGCCACTGACCACCTGCGCGAGGGTTCGGGGCAGTTTACCGAGCGGAGGTCAGCGTCCGGATCCGGCGGAGCTCGCCGTGGATCTCGGCCAGCGTGCGGCAGTCGGCCGGAGCGATACCCTCCGCCGGGCCGACCGACACCCTTCCGCCGTCCAACTCCCCGGCCAGGGAGGCCAGTTCAGCGACGATCCGCCGGGCGGCCGGCTCCGGCGGGTACGGGCGGCCGTGGTCGAGCCGGACGGCGCAGGCGGTGGTCGCGTCGACGATCCGCTCCGCCCCGGCACCGACCGGCAGCCAGTCGCGGTCCGCCCGCAGCTCGGCGGCGGCGGTCTCGGCGGCGGCCCGCGCCTCTGCCAGCGCCCGGTAGGCGGTGCGGCGCAGGGCGTCCCGCTCCGCGCGGACGGACCGCTCGGGGGCGAGCACGTGGTCCAGGTAGCACTGGGCGTGCCGCAGCGCGACGGCGTACCGGTGACCGACCCGGGTCCGGGTGGAGCTGAGCCGGGGCAGGTGGCCGACCAGCAGGACGGCGAGGCAGGCCAGCACCGTGTCCGCCAGCCGGGTGCCGGCCGCGCTGGTGTCCCCGCCGAGCGAGACGAAGGCGAGCACGGTGACGGTCACCACCGCCGTCTGGGCGGCGAAGTGACGGGCCGCCAGCGGGACCAGTGCCCCGCCCAGGGTCGCGGCGGCCACCTCCGTGCCGTGCGGCAGCAGGACGGCGGCGAACAGCACCCCGACGGCCGTCCCGGCGCAGCGGCTGACCACCCGCGAGAACAGCGGCCCGATGTCCGGCTTCACCAGGAACGCGGCGGTGACGGGCAGCCAGTACCAGTAGGCGGCCCCGAGCAGCAGCGCGAGCGTGGTCGAGACGGCCACGCAGGCCGCCACCCGCAGCCCGTACTCGCGCCCGGCCGGGCCGGTCGGCAGTGCTCCGGGGCGCACCCGCGGAGGCGCGGCCACCGGCTCGTCACCCGCCCCCGAGAACGCCAGCGTCACCTCCAGCACCGCCCGGTCGAACGCCGCCCTCGCCGGACTGTCCGACACCGGAGCCGGCACCGCACCGGGCTCCGCCCCCGCCCGTACCGCCTCCGCCAGCCGCCGCGGCCCCTCGACGATCCGCTCCGGCAGCCGCTCCCCCTCCCACAGCAGCGCCACGCCCGCCTCGCACAGCGCGGCCGCCGCCCCGAACCGCTCCCACAGCCGCCGGGCCTCTGCGCTCACGGCCCTCGGAGCACCGCCGTGCGGCAGCGCGGGCCCGAACAGGCGGCGCACCGCCCCACCGCCCCCGCGCCCCGCCTCCCCACCGTGGCCGCCCACGGCCCGACGAGCGGACCCCGCCGAGGGTCCACCGATGCCACGCCCCGACGGTCCGCCGCCCGCCCCGCCCCCGGCCGGCTCCGACGCCCCGAACGCCGACGCCCCGACCGCCGACGCCCCGAACGTGCGCGTCCGCCCGTCGTCCCCTGACGGACCGTCCGCCCGTCCCGCCCGGGGCCACCGCAGGCGCAGCGCCAGGTCCGCCTCGTTCAGCGCGCCGGTCAGCCGCCTCCGGGCGGCCTCCGCTCCCGGGGTGCCGACGGCGGCCAGGGCGTCGGCCAGGGCGTCGAAGACGGCCGCCACCGCGTGGCGCTCGCCGTCCGCGCCCGAGGGGCTGACCACCAGCCGCAGCAGCAGCTGCCAGAGCGCGCCCGCCAGGAAGGCCGCCGCCATCGCCCACGGCGGGGCCGCGACCGGCATCCCGGCGCCGACCGCCGTGAAGACCAGCAGCTGCACGGCGGCGGCGGACCACACCGGCCCGGCCACGCTGACCGCACCCGAGACCAGCCCGACCACCGTCAGCAGCGGGAGCGCCCACCACCCGGGGGCGAGCGCCCCGAAGAACCCCGCCGCCCCGGCCGCCGCGGGCAGCGCGATCCGTACCGCCGCCACCCGCCGCGTGCCCGGCCGGTCGTTGAGCGTGCCGAAGAACGCACCCAGCCCGGCGGCGATGGCCTCCGCCGGGCGGCCCGCCGCCAGGCCCAGCGCCAGTGCGGGGCCGGTGCCCAGCGCCCCGCGCAGCACCGCCGGCCAGGGCACCGGCCCGCCGCGGGGCCACCGGAGCGGATGGGCGAGCCAGACGGGCGGGCGGTGCACCAGGGTCCTCCTCGTTCGACCTGACCGGACGGCTGCGGCCGAGCCTAGGAGCCTCGCTTGTCGCCCTCGCTTCGCCGCCGTTACGGGAACGTGACCATCCGCTCCCCCGCGCCCGGAGCCCCGCCGTATGGCCCTCCGCCCGCCGGGAACCCTCCACCGCCGCCCCTCGCAGAGCCGTGCCACCCGCAGCACCCCGTGCGAGGATGACAGGACGGCAGCCCCAGCCCCGGGCGGTGGTCGACACATGCGTAGTGATGAGCAGGACGGCCTCCTGACGGTCCCGATCGCGACCGCGCTGATCGCCGAGGACGGCCGCATCCTGCACTGGAGCACCGACGCCGAGGCCCTGCTCGGCTACCCCGCCCGGCAGGCCATCGGCGCCCGGGCGGCCCAGCTGCTGGTCACCGAGGACCAGCGGCCCGAGGTGCTCGAACTGTTCCGGCACATCCTCACCGGCCGGGGCTGGTCCGGCGTCTTCCCGGTGCTGCACCGCAACGGCCACCACGTGAACCTGGAGTTCCGCACCCACCCCGTGCTCGGCCCGGACGGCCGCCCGCTGGTGCTCGCGGTGGCCTCGGACGTGACGACGGTGCACCGGCTGCACGCGGACCTGGCGGTGCTGGACAGCTTCTTCAGCCAGTCCCCGGTCGGCATGGCGGTCTACGACACCGACCTGCGCTTCGTCCGGCTGAACGACGCGCTGGCCCGCGCCAACGGCCTGCCCGCCGAGCAGCAGATCGGCCGCCGGGTCACCGAGGTGCTGCCGGGGATCAACGGCGAGGAGATCGAGGCGGTGATGCGCCACGTGATGGCGACCGGCGAGCCGGTGCTGGACGCCCGCTCCTACGGCCGGACCCCTGGCGACCCGGGCCACGACCGCGCCTGGTCCGCCTCCTACTTCCGGCTGGACCGGCCCGAGGGCGGGGTGCTCGGGGTGAGCTCCACCATCGTGGACGTCACCGAGCGGTTCCGGGCCGAGGCCCAGGCGGCCCGGGCCCAGCAGCGCCTGGCCCTGCTCAACGAGGCCAGCACCCGGATCGGCACCACCCTCGATCTCGCCCGCACCGCCCAGGAGTTGGCGGAGGTGGCGACCCCTGAGCTGGCCGACACGGTGGCGGTGGAGGTGCTGGACACCCTCGCCGCGGGCCAGCCCGCCGAGCTGCCCAGCCCCGCCGACCGCTCGGCGGTGCTGCGCCGGATGGCCTTCCACTCCGCGCCGGGCTCCGGCATGGTGCCGCTGGCTCCGGTCGGCGCGGTGCACCACTACCACCCGTCGACGCCGTACGCCTGGGCGCTGGCGCACCGCCGTCCCGTCCTGCTGCCGACCCTGGACGGCGGGGCCTCGCACTGGTTCGCGGACGCGCCCGCCGAGGCCGCGGCGATGCGCGGCGACGGGGTGCACACGGCGATGGTGGTGCCGTTGATCGCGCGCGGGGCGGCGGTCGGGATCGCGGTCTTCTACCGGAACGTGACGGAGCGTCACTACGACGCGCAGGACGCGGCGCTGGCCGCCGAGCTGGCCGCCCGGGCGGCCGTGGCGGTGGACAACGCGCTGCTCTACACCCGGGAGCGGGACGCCGCCCGGGCCCGGCAGTTCGCCCTCGAGGAGGCGCACACCGCCCAGCAGCGGCTGGCCCTGCTCAACGAGGCCAGCACTCGGATCGGCACCACCCTCGACCTCTCCCGCACCGCCCAGGAGCTCGTGGAGGTGGTGCTGCCGCGCTTCGCCGACTTCGTCACCGTGGACCTGCTGGAGTCGGTCCTGGAGGGCGAGGAGCCGGCCGCCCCGCCGGACGAGGGCCCGGCGCTGCTGCGGGCGGTGGCGGTCGGCGAGGTGAAGGGCTCCGAGGTGCTGATGGGAGCGGCCGACGACGTCGGCGAACCCAGCCGGTCGGCCAACCTCTATGCGGAGAGCCTGCGTTCGCGCCGCTCGATCCTGGTGGCCGAGGTGGACGAGGCGGCCCTGCACCGGATCGTCGCGGCACCCGACCGGGTGGAGCCCGGTCTGGCCGCGGGCGTGCACTCGTACGTGATGGTGCCGCTGCTCGCGCGCGGGACGGTGCTCGGCGGGGCCGAGTTCATCCGGACCGTCAACCCCGAGCCGTTCACCGCCGACGACGTGGCGCTGGCCGAGGAGTTGGCGGCCCGGGCCGCCGTGTGCATCGACAACGCCCGGCTCTACCGGCGGGAGCGCGAGACCGCGCTGACGCTGCAGCGCAGCCTGCTGCCGCAGGAGGTGCACCACTCGCTGGGGCTGGACCTGGCCCACCGCTACCTACCGAGCAGCGTGGTCAGCGAGGTGGGCGGCGACTGGTTCGACGTGGTGCCGATCGGCAGCGGCCGGGTCGCGCTGATCGTCGGCGACGTGATGGGCCACGGCATCCGGGCCGCCGCCACCATGGGACAACTCCGCACCGTGGCAAGGACCCTGGCCACCCTCAACCTCGATCCGGCCCGGCTGCTGCGCCGCCTGGACGAGGCCGCCTCGGCACTCGGCGAGGGCCAGTTCGCCACCTGCGTCTGCGTGGTGTTCGACCCGCTGGACCGCAGCTGCACCGCGGCCTCGGCCGGACACCTGCCCCCGCTGCTGGCGCCGCCCTCGGGCGAGGCCGAGCTCGTCGAACTGCCCGCCGGCGCGCCGCTGGGGGTGGGCGGGGTGCCGTTCCAGAACCGCAGCTTCACCCTGCCCGAGGACGGCCTGCTGCTGCTCTACACCGACGGCCTGGTGGAGCGGCGCGGCCACGACATCGACCACGGCATCGAGCTGCTGCGCCGCGCCGTGACCGGCCGCCGCGGCAGCCTGGAGCGCACCTGCGACGCGCTGCTCGCCGCACTGGAGGCCCCCGCCGGCCAGGACGACGTCGCCGTCCTGCTGGCCCGGGCCCGCCCGGTCGGCCCGGACCGCTACGCCGTCCTGCCACTGGCCGAGGACCGCGCCGTGGTCGGCCGGGCCCGGCACTTCACCCGCGAGGTGCTCGCCGCCTGGGGCCTCGACGTCCTGGCCGACCACGCGGAACTGCTCACCAGCGAACTGATCACCAACGCCCTGGTGCACGCCGGCCGACCGGTCGAGATGCGGATCTTCCGCGACCGGCTGCTGACCGTCGAGGTCACCGACGTCGACGCCCGCCCGCCCCGCCTGCGGGTCGCCGAGGAGGCCGACGAGGGCGGCCGCGGCATGTACCTCGTCAACGAACTCGCCCACCGCTGGGGCACCCGCGTCACCGACACCGGCAAGGTCGTCTGGTACGAACTGGAACCCCCTGCGGGCGGCTGAGCCGTCGTCAGCCACCCGCGGGGCGTCCCCCTACTGAGGCGTCACGTACGCACCGGAGATGCCGCCGTCCACCAGGAACGTGTTCGCCGTCATGAACGACGAGTCGTCGCTCGCCAGGAAGGCCACCGCCGCCGCGATCTCGGAGGGCTCGGCGAAGCGTCCCAGCGGGATGTGCACCAGGCGGCGGGCGGCCCGCTCCGGGTCCTTGGCGAAGAGCTCCTGGAGCAGCGGCGTGTTGACCGGGCCCGGGCAGAGCGCGTTGATCCGGATGCCCTCGCGGGCGAACTGCACGCCCAGCTCGCGGGACATCGCCAGCACGCCGCCCTTGGAGGCGCTGTAGGAGATCTGCGAGGTGGCCGCGCCCATCACCGCGACGAACGAGGCGGTGTTGATGATCGAGCCCTTGCCCTGCCGCTGCATGTGCGGGATGGCGTACTTGCAGCACAGGTAGACGCTCTTCAGGTTGACGTCCTGCACCCGCTGCCAGGCCTCCAGGCCGGTGGTCAGGATGGAGTCGTCGTCCGGCGGCGAGATGCCGGCGTTGTTGAAGGCGATGTCCAGGCTGCCGTAGGTGTCGACGGCGGTCTGGTACATCTGGCGGACGGCGTCCTCGTCCGTCACGTCCGCGCGGATGAACAGGCCGCCGACCTCGTTGGCCGCCTTCTCCCCGCTCTCCTCGTCCAGGTCCACGCAGACGACCTTCGCTCCCTCGGCGGCGAAGCGCCGGGCGGTGGCGAGGCCGATGCCGCTGCCGGCTCCGGTGATGACGGCCACCCGGCCGTCCAGACGGTTGCTCATCCGACTACTCCTGATCCGTTGCGATGAAGACGTTCTTGGTCTCGGTGAAGGCGTGCAGGGCGTCCGGCCCGAGCTCCCGGCCGAGGCCGGACTGCTTGAAGCCGCCGAAGGGGGTCGAGTACCGCACCGAGGAGTGCGAGTTGACCGAGAGGTTGCCGGCCTCGACGGCGCGGGCGACCCGCAGGGCGCGGCCGACGTCCCTGGTCCAGATGGAGCCGGAGAGGCCGTACTCGGTGGCGTTGGCGATCCGCACCGCGTCCTCCTCGTCGCGGAACGGGACCACGGTCACCACCGGCCCGAAGATCTCCTCGGTGAACGCCGGGTCGTCGTGCCGCACCGGCGCGAGCACCGTCGGCGGGTACCAGAAGCCCGGCCCCTCGGGGCAACTCCCGGTGAAGGCCGGGTCCTTGACGTAGGAGGCGACCCGCTCCCGCTGGGCGGCCGAGATCAGCGGGCCCATCTCGCTCTTCTCGTCGGCCGGGTCGCCGACCCGCACCGCGCGCACGGCCCGCTCGAAGCCGGCCATGAACTCGTCCAGCACGGTGGCCTGCACCAGGATCCGCGACCGCGCGCAGCAGTCCTGCCCGGCGTTGTCGAAGACCGCGTACGGGGCGGTGGCCGCCGCCTTCGCCAGGTCGGCGTCGGCGAACACGATGTTCGCGCTCTTGCCGCCGAGCTCCAGGGTCACGGCCTTGACCTGCTCGGCGCACCCGGCGGCCACCCGCTTGCCGACCGCGGTCGAACCCGTGAAGACCACCTTCCGCACGTCGGGATGGGTGACGAACCGCTCGCCGACCACCGGACCGCGCCCGGGCAGCACCTGGAACACGCCCTCCGGGATCCCGGCCCGCAGCGCCAGTTCGGCCAGTCGCAGGGCGGTGAGCGGGGTGAGCTCGGCGGGCTTGAGGACCACCGTGTTGCCGGCCGCCAGGGCCGGGGCGAAGCCCCAGGCGGCGATCGGCATCGGGAAGTTCCACGGCACGATGATCCCGACCACGCCGAGCGGCTCCTGGAAGGTCAGGTCCACTCCGCCGGCCACCGGGATCTGACGGCCGAACAGGCGCTCGGGGGCGGCCGCGTAGTACTCGATCACGTCCCGGGCGTTGCCCGCCTCCCAGCGGGCGTTGCCCACCGTGTGACCGGCGTTGGCCACCTCCAGCCGGGCCAGTTCCTCCCGGTCGGCGTCCACGGCGGCGGCGAAGGCGCGCAGCAGCCGGGCCCGGTCGGCGGGGGCGACCTTGCGCCAGCCCTCGAAGGCGGCCTTGGCCCGCGCGACGGCGGCGTCGGTCTCGGCCAGGGTGGCCATCGGGACGGTGGTGATCACCTCCTCGGTGGCGGGGTTGACCACCTCGTAGAGGTCGGGGCTGTCGGTCACTGCGTACTCTCCTCGGTCGGCGAAGCGGTGGTCACAGGCGTTCGAACCCCCGGCGGCGCTCCCAGTCCGTCACCGCGGCGTCGTAGGCGGTGAGTTCGACCCGCCCGGCGTGGGCGTAGTGCCGCACGACGTCCTTGCCGAAGGCCAGCGCCGCCGCCTCGCTGCCCTCGAAGGCGGCCACCGCGTCCCGCAGTGTGGACGGCACCCTGGGCGCGTCGGAGGCGTACGCGTTGCCGGTGAACTCCGCCTCCAGGGGCAGCTGGTGCTCGACCCCGTGCAGGCCGGCGGCGATCAGCGCGGCCAGCGCCAGGTAGGGGTTGACGTCCCCGCCCGGCACCCGGTTCTCGAACCGCAGCGAGGGGCCGTGGCCGACCACCCGCAGCGCGCAGGTCCGGTTGTCCCGGCCCCAGGCGATGGCGGTGGGGGCGAAGCTGCCGGGGACGTAGCGCTTGTAGGAGTTGACCGTCGGCGCCAGCAGCAGGGCGAACTCGCCCAGGCAGGCCAGCTGTCCGGCCAGGAAGTGCTCCATGGTCCGGGAGAAGCCGTACGGTCCGTCGCCCGCGAAGACCGGGGCGCCGTGCTCGTCGCGCAGGCTCAGGTGGACGTGGCAGGAGTTGCCCTCCCGCTGGTCGTACTTGGCCATGAAGGTGAGGCTGTAGCCGGCCTGGTCCGCGATCTCCTTGGCACCGGTCTTGTAGACCGCGTGGTCGTCGCAGGTGGTCAGCGCGGGGCCGTACTTGAAGGCGATCTCGTGCTGGCCGAGGTTGCACTCGCCCTTGGCGGACTCCACGGTGAGCCCGGCCCCGGCCATCTCGTTGCGCAGCCGGCGCAGCAGCGGCTCGATCCGGGAGGTGCCGAGGATGGAGTAGTCGACGTTGTACTGGTTGACCGGGGTGAGGCCGGAGTAGCCCTTGTCCCAGGCCTGTTCGTAACTGTCCTTGAAGACGATGAACTCCAGCTCGGTGCCCGCGTAGGCCTGCCAGCCGTAGCCGGCCAGCCGCTCCAGCTGGCGCCGCAGCACCTGGCGCGGGGAGACCGGGACGGGGGTGCCGTCCTGCTGGAGCACGTCGCACTGGACCATCGCGGTGGCCGGGTGCCAGGGCACCATCCGCAGGGTGTCGAAGTCGGGCCGCATCACGAAGTCGCCGTAGCCGGTCTCCCAGGAGGAGACCTCGTAGCCGTCCACGGTGTTCATGTCGACGTCCACCGCGAGCAGGTAGCCGCAGCCCTCGGCGGCGTGGCCGACGACCTCGTCCAGGAAGTGACCGGCGGCGATCCGCTTGCCCTGGAGGCGGCCCTGCATGTCGGTGAGGGCGAGCACCACGGTGTCCACGGAGCCGTCGGCGACCAGCGCGCGCAGGCGGTCGAGGGTGAGGCGGGGGCTGCTCATCGCTTCTCCAAGGTGCTTGCGCGGTCGGCCGGTTCGTCCTCGGCGGTCACCTTGGGGCCGGTGAACCAGTGCCGGGCCGACACCAGCCACCAGATCCCGGCGAAGCCGAGCACGACCGCCACCGCGACGGGGGTGTAGTTGAAGTTCGCGGCGGTGACCGGGCTGACGGTGGGCAGCATGAACAGCACCGAGATCAGCGCCGTCCAGCCGACCGCCACGCTACCGATCAGCTTGCTCCACCGGCCCAGGTGCCACGGGCCGCGCTCGAAGGCGTCACCCTGACGGAGTCTCAGGAACACCGGGACGACGTAGGCGATGTACAGCCCGATGACGGAGATCGAGGTGACGGCCGCGTAGGCGGTGGCGTTCCAGAGGTTCTGCGCGCCCAGCAGGAAGGCCCCTCCGGTGGCCAGCCAGACGGCGGCGGTCGGGGTCTGGGTGCGTGGGTTGATCCGGTGCCAGATCCGCGAGCCGGGCAGCGCGCCGTCGCGCGAGAAGGCGTAGATCATGCGGGAGTTGGCGGTCACCGAGGCCATCCCGCAGAAGAACTGGGCGCCGATCACGATCAGCAGCAGCAGCTTCGCGCCGGTCGGGCCGAGCGCGTCCAGGAAGATCTGCGCGGGCGGCACCCCGGTGCTCGTGCCGGTCACGCCCTCGTAGTTCGTGATCGCGAAGGTCAGCCCGAGCAGCAGCACCCAGCCGGCCACCAGGGAGACCAGCACCGAGTTGACGATGCCCTTGGGCCCGGAGCGGGCGGCGTCCCTGGTCTCCTCGGTCATGTGTGCGGAGGCGTCGTAGCCGGTCAGGGTGTACTGGGCCAGCAGCAGGCCGAGCATCGCGACGTAGAAACCGCTGGAGAAGCCGGTGTTGTTGACGAACTTCGTGAACACGAAGGAGGCGGAGGCGTGTTCGGACGGCAGCAGCACCAGCGCGCCGACGATCACCGTCACTCCGGCCACGTGCCACCAGACGCTCACCGTGTTGAGCAGCGCGACCAGCTTCACGCCCCGGGTGTTGAGCAGGCCGTGCAGCAGCAGGATGACCGCGAACAGCACCATGGTGTGCTCGGTGGTGGCGGCGTAGCCCCACTGGAGGTCCAGGAAGGCGTTGGTGAAGAACGCCGCGCCGAAGTCGACCCCGGCGGTGACGGCCACCTGGCCCATGAAGTTGAAGTACCCGGTGAACCAGGAGGCCGCCGCACCGTTGCGGCGGGCCAGCTTGGCGGCCCAGTAGTACAGGCCGCCCGCGGTCGGGTAGCTGGAGCAGATCTCGGCCATCGACAGCGCCACGCAGAGCGTCATCAGGCCGACCAGTGGCCAGCCCCAGGTGATCAGGGCCGGGCCGCCGGTGTTCAGCCCGAAGCCGTAGAGGGTCAGGCAGCCGGAGAGGATGGAGACGATCGAGAAGGAGACGGCGAAGTTGGCGAAGCCCGACATCGAGCGGGCCAGCTCCTGGGTGTAGCCGAGCTGCCGTAGCCGGTGCTCGTCGTCGCTCGTGTGCTGCTCGGAAGGCATGCGCACCCCTTGGGGGTTGAGGGGTTCGGGAGAGAGCCGAAACGTGCGCCCACGTCATCGTGGCGGCCAAAGGACCGGTTTCAGACCTTTGGCGTGGGCAGCATGTTCCCGTTACCCCTGATTCCCCGTCAAGACCACGCGCCCCAGTGGTTCCTCGGCGGGCAGCCGGCCGGGCCTCAGCCGTTGACGACCGCCCCGCCGAACTCGGCCACCGCCGCGTCCACGATCCCGCTCAGCTGCGCGTGGTGCGCGCCGCGCCAGTACACCTGCTCGCAGTCCCCGCACTGGGCGTAGACGTCGTAGGAGCGCTCGGTGCCGTCCCGCAGCTGCTCGCGGACCTCGGCCTTGTCGGCCGGCCGGAGCACCCCGTTGCAGTTGGTGCACCGCGTCCACGGCGCGAGCGGGGGCGCGAACCGGGAGAGCACGTCGCGCAGTTGCTCCGCGGGGCGGTGGCTGTAGACGTACGCCCCCGCCCAGAGCTCGCGCCGGTGCAGCAGCCCCCGGTCCCGCGAGAGCATCACCCGCTGCTCGGCCGCCGAACGGGCCGCCAGCGCCGGGTCCCCGATGTCCAGGCTCTCGTACGCCGCGTCCACCCCGAGCAGCCGCAGCCGCCGGGCCAGCGTGCCCAGGTGCACGTCCAGCAGGAAGCGCGGCGCGCCCGGCAGCGCCTGCGGCCTGACCACCGCCCGCACGGCGATCCGCTCGCCGTCCACCGGCACGTGCGAGGAGGCCAGCGCCTCGCCGGCCGCCGTCTCGAAGGCGCCCACCTCGGTCAGCGGCACGCCGAGCGACTCCACCACGTGCCCGAGGGTCGAGGTCCCGTCGGTCCTCACCCCGGACCAGCCGCCTCGACGGGGGGTGCTCACGAAGACGTGCAGCTCGGGGGCGAATTCGATCGAGATCTCGGGCTTGTCCACGGGAGCAGCATGCCAGCACCACCCCTGTCCCCGCCCCGCCTTTTCGCCACCCGGACGCCCCGCCCTCCCCCGCCCCGCCTCACGACCGCGCTCACCCTCCGGTCACCCCCTTCGCTCCCACCTCCACCCTGGGCACGGTGCCGCTCCCATCCCCGCCCCACCACCCCTCTCACCCACCGGTCACCCCCTTCGCCCCCACCCCCGCCCTGGGTACGATGCCGCTCCCATCCCCGCCCCACCACCCCTCTCACCCACCGGTCACCCCCTTCGCCCCCACCCCCGCCCTGGGTACGATGCGGCCGTGGCTGACGAGGGCGTGGACTGGCGCGGCGCATCGGTCCTGCGTCCGGTGCGGACCGGGAACGCCTTCGAGGAGACCGTCGAACGCATCCTCGCCGCCCTCAAGCTCGGCGTCTTCGCCCACGGCGACCGCCTCCCGCCGGAGCGCGAGCTCGCCGCCCGGCTGAACGTCAGCCGCGAGACCCTGCGCGAGGCGCTCCGCTCGCTCCAGCAGGCCGGCTGCGTGGAGCCGCGCCGCGGCCGCTACGGCGGCACCTTCGTGACCTACCGCCTGCCCCCGCCCGACCTCGGTCAACTCCGGCGCGCCGTCCAGGACATGGGGGCCGAGCTGGAGGACGCCCTGACGTACCGTCTGGTCCTGGAGACCGGCGCCTCCGAACAGGCCGCCCGCCGCACCCTCACCCCGGCCCAGCGCGAACACCTGGAGCAGCGGCTGGCCGAGCTGGAGGACTGCGACCCGGCCGACTACCGCCAGCTCGACTCGCGCTTCCACCTGGCCATCGCCGAGCTCACCGGCTCGCCCTCGCTGGCCGCCGGGGTGGCGGTCGGCCGGATGCGGCTCAACGACCTGCTCAACGCCATCCCGGTGCTCGGCCGCAACATCGAGCACGCCTCGGAGCAGCACCGCGCCATGGTCCGGGCCATCCTCGACGGGGACGTGGCCGCCGCCCGCCGCACCACCGAGGAGCACCTGGAGGCCACCGCGGCCCTGCTCCGGGGCTTCCTCGGCTGATCCCGGCCGCCTCCCCGGGACGCCGCCTCAGTGCTCGTGGGCCGCCTGGTGCTGCTGCCCCCTGACCACCAGATGGTCGAGCAGCTCCCGGGTGGCTTCGGTGACCGCCTCCACCGCCCGCTCGAACACCTCCTGGTTGTGCGCGGCGGGCGCCCGGAAGCCGGACACCTTCCGGATGTACTGCAGGGCGGCGGCGTGGATGTCGTCCTCGGTGACCTCGGGGGTGACCGGGGCGCGCAGGGTCTTGATCGATCGGCACATGCTCCCAGTGTGCGCCGCGCCCCTGACAGGTGACAGGGGGTGATGGCCGCCGAGCCGGGGTACCGTGGCCGGGTAACTCTTGACGCATGATCACCCCCCGGACAGCAGCAGGAGGAACCGTGGAGACGTGGGCCACCTGGACCACTCAGGGCATCCATGCCGGGCACGGCGGCGTGCTCACCGAGGAGCTCGGCGCGATCACCGGCAATCTGACGCTTCACACCACCTGGGTCGAGGGGCAGGTGAAGATCACCGTCCAGTACACCGGCGCGCAGGACTGGTTCACCGTGCTCGGCAGCCCGCTCCCCGCCGCCGACGAGACCACCGCCCGCAATCTGCACCAGGCCATGGTCGAGGCCACCAAGGCGGGCAACGCCCGCGCCCCGCAGGTCTGAACCACACCCGTCCACCCTTCTGCCGAGGCCCCCCACCGGCGATCATCAGATCGTTCGTCAACTGCTAGTCTGTGCACGCCAACGGGGGGCTTTGGCCTGTTCCGCACCGATCTGTCGGGCGCGGACGCGCTTGCGCGCGCCCCCGTCACGTCCGAGAGCTCGGGAGCTCCCTTGTCGCTGCGCACCAGCCGCCGCCACGTCCTGCCCTTCGCCGCCGTCGCGGTCGCCGCCTCGCTCCTGGCGGGCGTCGCCCAGGCCGACACCTCCACGCCGGCCGACCCCAAGCTGATCGCCGACATCGACGCGATCCTGTCCACCCCGGCCCTGGCCAACGCCCAGGCCGGCGTCCAGGTCATCGACACCACCACCGGCCAGGTGGTCTACCAGCGCGGGCAGAACGCGCTGCTCACCCCGGCCTCGGTCCTCAAGACCGTCACCACCGCGGCCGCCCTCGACCTGCTGGGCGAGAACCACGTCTTCACCACCCAGGTCCTCACCTCCGGCACCCGCTACGGATCCGTCCTGGTCGGTGACATCGTGCTGCGCGGCGGCGGCGACCCGAGCCTGCGCCCGGCGGACCTGGACGCGCTGGCCAAGCAGGTGTCCGCGGCCGGCATCACCACCGTCACCGGCCGGGTGCTGACCGACGCCACCCGCTACGACTCGGTGCCGCTCGGCCCGGGCTGGGCCTGGGACGACGAGCCGTACTCCTACAGCCCGCAGATCTCCGCGCTGACCGTCGCGCCGGACTCCGAGTACTCGATGGACACCGTCAAGGTGACCGTCACCCCGACCACGGCCGGCCAGCCCGCCAAGGTCACCACCTTCCCGGCCGAGGCCCCGGTGAAGTTCACCGGCCAGATCACCACCGGCGCGGCCGGCTCCGGCAACTCCAGCGGCGTCGAGCGCAAGCGCGGCGTCAACGAGATCGCCCTGACCGGCAGCCTGGCCGCGGGCGCCGCCCCGGTCGACTCCCTGGTCACCGTCGAGGGCCCGGCCGCCTACACCGGCGAGGTCTTCAACGGCGCCCTGGAGCGGGCCGGCGTCGACGTGGTCCGTCCGGCCAAGGCCGCCACCGGGACCGAGACCACCCAGCCGCTGGCCTCGCACGACTCCGAGCCGCTCGGCAAGCTGATCGTCCCGATGCTCAAGATCAGCAACAACGGCATCGCCGAGCACCTGATCAAGGAGATCGGCAAGGTCAAGGGCGGCCAGGGCACCTGGGGCACCGGCTCCGCCCAGGTCAACGGCTTCCTCAAGGCCAACGGCCTGGAGCTCCCGACGGGCCGTCAGGTGGACGGCTCCGGCCTCTCCCGCTACGACCTGGTCACCCCGGGCAAGCTCGCCTCGCTGCTCGACCTGGCCACCCGCAAGCCGTGGTTCAAGACCTGGTACGACGCCCTCCCGGTGGCCGGCAACCCGGAGCGCATGGTCGGCGGCACCCTGGCCGCCCGGATGCGCGGCACCGCCGCCGAGAACAACGTGCACGCCAAGAGCGGCTCGATGAGCGGCGTCGACAACCTGATCGGCTACGCCACCGCCCCCGACGGCCGCCGCCTGGCCTTCAGCGCGATGATGAACAACTTCCCGGGCGCCCGCCCGCGCTTCGTCCTGGACGCCATCGCCGTCCGCCTGGCCACCGGCCCGGCGCCCGCCGCCCCGTCCGCCGGCTCGAACGCCCCCGCCAAGAGCGGCCAGAACGCCCCGGCCGCCCGCTCCTTCCAGGCGCCGTCCTCCGCCTCGCCCGAGGCGGCCCTGGTGCCGGCCACCCGTTGGGAGGAGTGCGAGACCCTCGGCCGCTGCTGAGCGCTCCCCGCACCCCCTCCCGCGCCTCCGTCGCGCCTCCACCCGCGCCCCTGACCGGGCCTGACGCTCCGTAACCGGGCCCTGCCGAACCTCGTTTGGCAGGGCCCGCTCGCCTATTCGTCAGGAGACAGACCATGTCCGGTGCACGGGCCATACTGCACACCGCCCGGAGCCACCTCGGCTACCGCGAGGGCGCGGGCAACCGCAACCGCTTCTCCACCGCGATGGGCCGTCCGGCCGAGAGCTGGTGCGCCGACTTCGTCTCCGCCGTCGCCGCCGAGAGCGGCAACTCCGGGCTCTACCCCGACACCGCCTCCTGCTCCACCGCCCGCGACTGGTTCGCCCGCCGCAGCCGCCTCTCCGTCTATCCCGCCGTCGGCGCCCAGGTCCTCTTCGGCGCCCCCGACGGCCCCTACGGCCCCGGCGGCGAACACACCGGCCTGGTCACCGCCTACACCGCCGACACCATCACCGTCATCGCCGGCAACACCAACGACGACGGCTCGGCCAACGGCGACGGCGTCTACCAGCGCACCTACCGGCGGCGCTCCGCCTACGTCGACTCCTACGGCTACCCCGACTTCCCCGAGGGCCTGGTCTGCGCCGACCCGGCCTGGCGCGGCCGCCCCGGCATCACCTGGTTCGGCCAGCAGGCCGACGAGTCCGACCTCCCCACCCCCCTGATCCCCCGTCAGGTCGTCATCGACGGCCACCCCTACGGCCCCGGCTCCCACGGCCCCCACATCACCACCATGGGCCGCCTCCTCACCGCCGCCGGCTGCTCCCACTACACCGTCGGCCCCGGCCCCGACTGGGGCCCCGCCGACACCGCCTCCATGCGCGCCTACCAACTCCACATCGGCGACACCGGCCCCGAAGCCGACGGCATCCCCGGCCCCCGCCAACTCCACCGCCTCCAAGCCGACTTCGGCGACCGCATCTAGCCGGTCACCTCCTTCGCAAGGTTTCCGCAAGCAGGTGGCAGGGCTTCCGCCAAACCCGCCGGGCAACCCTCCCAACGGCGGCCGCACACCCGCGGCCGCCGTACCGGATCCAGGGGGACCGCAACCATGCCACTCGCCTCGACCGAGCCCATCACGACACCCGGGGCCACCGCCCCCGACGAGCACCGGCAGTGGCTCACGCTGCCCGACTGCAAGCGCGTCCTCGTCGTCGTCCACACGCTCGTCTACGGACTCCGTCTCCAGGACGTGTTCCCGCTGCTGCGCGCCGACCTCCGGGTCAACGTGGTCTTCACCGTCGCTCCGCACCAGTTCAACGCCGGGGCCGCCGACTTCCTCCGCTCGCTCGGCGCCACCGTCATGCCCTGGCGGGAGGCACTGCGCACGGAATTCGACCTCGCCCTCGCCGCCGGGTCCAAGGGCGTCGAGCAGCTCCGCGGACCGCTGCTCCGGCTCCCGCACGGCGCCGGGCACGTCAAGCTCAACCACCGCCCGGCCCTCGGCCCGGACCGCACCATCGGCGGCATCGGCCGCTCGTACCTCACCTGGGAGGGCCGGGTGGTCCCGGCCGCCGTCGCCCTCGCCCACCGGGCCGACCTGGACGAGCTGGCCCGCTGGTGCCCGGAGGCACTGCCGATCGCCGAGGTGATCGGCGACGGCTGCTACGACCGGATCGCCGCCAGCCTGCCACTGCGTCAGCAGTACCGCCGGGCGCTCGGCCTGCGCGAGGGCGAGCGGCTGGTCCTGACGACCTCGACCTGGGGGCGGGCCTCCTCGTTCAACCGGATCGACGCCCTGCTCCCGAGGCTGCTCGCCGAACTGCCCGCCGACCGCTACCGCACCGCACTGCTGGTACACCCCAACGTCTGGGCCGGGCACGGCCGGTGGCAGGTCAACGGCTGGCTCCCGGAACGCGCCAGGGAGAGCGTCCACCTGCTGCCGCCGGAGACCGACTGGCGCCAGCTGCTGATCGCCGCCGACTACCTGATCGGTGACCACGGCTCGGTCTCGCTCTACGGCGCCCTCACCGGCACCCCCACCCTGCTCGCCCGCTTCCCGGCCGCCAAGGACCTCAACCCGCACTCCCCCGGCGCCCTGCTGGCCCGGACCGCCCCCGCGCTCTCCCTCACCCACTCGCTGGCCGAACAGCTCGACTACGCCGAACAGCGCCTGCGGCCCGAGGAGTCCACCGCCATCGCGGAACGGATCTCCTCCGAACCCGGCCGCTTCAACCACAACGTCCGGGCGCTGATCTACCGCCTGCTCGGACTCGGCGAACCCGCCCACGCACCCTCCGACGACCCGCTGCCGCTGCCGTCCGCACTCGGCAGCCACGACCCGGGGAGGCTCCGGTGAACCTCGTCCGCCTGCACCTCTCGGACCCGGTCGGCCAGGACGAGCACCTCGCCGTCGGTCTCGATCCGGACGCGCCCGCCGCCGAACTCTGCCAGGCCGACGTCCTGACCAGCCGCCAGCTGATGTCCGCCGTCGAGGCCGCCCGGCTCGCCGCCTGGCTCCTCGACCTCCTCCCCGGCTGCACGGTGGCCGCCTTCGCAGCCCTCGACGGCACCGTCCGGGCAGCCACCCGGACCGGGCCCGTGGTGATCGCGCCCGGTCCGGTGGCCCTCACCCTCACCGGCTCCTTGGTGCACTCCTGGCTGCTCGCCGGGAAGCCCAGGGCGATGGGCTTCACCTTCCCCGGGCACCCTCCGATGCGCCTTCAGTCGGACGGCTGCTCCAGCTTCTCGGTCAGCCTCGACACGTCCGGGGCGTGCAGCGACCGGTAGAGCTCCAGCGCCTCCTCGTACCAGCGGCGGGCCGTCCCCGGCCGGCCCGCCGTCTCCGCCAGCTCACCGAGGAACTCCCGGCACCTGGCCTGCCACTGCACGGATCCGGCCTCCTCGAACTCCGCCAGCGCCGACGAGAGTTGCTCCCCCGCCAGCGCCTCGGCCCCGGCCGCTCCGTTGGCACGCCCCAGCAGCGCCAGCGCCCGCGCGGCGTCGTAGCGGTCCCCGACGGCCAACAGCCCTGCCCTGGCCGACCCGAACAGGTCCACCGCCGCCTCCGGCTCCCCCAGGGCCTGCCGCACCTCCCCCAGCACCACCCTGGTCAGCGCCGCCCCGCGCGGGTACCCGATCTCCTCCCGGATGGCCAGCGCGACCGCCAGCTCCGCCACCGCCTCCTCGTGACGCCCCGCCAGGAACTCGGACTGCCCCGCCCCGTGCCGCGCCTGCGCCTCGTCCCGGCGGTTCCCGTCCGCCAACGCCAGCACCAACGCCTCCCGGTACCACTCCGCCGCCTCGGTGTGCCGCCCGAGCGCCCGCAGCGCCCCGCCGCCGGAGGTGAGCATCCGGGCCTCCGCCGCGCGGTCGCCCACCGCCCGGGACGCCGCGAGCCCCCGCTCGAAGGCCTCGAACCAGATTCCGTACGGGCGCAGCCTGAGGAACAAGGGCCACATCGCGTCGGCGAGCTGCCAGACGTACTCGGGCCAGCCCCGTTCCTCGGCGCCCCGCAGTGCGGCCATCAGCTGGTACTGCTCCGCACCGAGCCACCGGAGGGCCTCCGACTCGGTGGCGAAGCGCCGCGGCTCGACCGGCGGCTCCCGGTAGGTCCGCTCCAGCGTCCGGTGGCTCGGTGTGATCAGGGCCTCCGTCTCCGTCGCGCTCGCCAGGTACCACTCGACCGCGCGGCGCAGTACCTCGGGCCCGCCGGCCCCGACGCTCCGGGCGTGCAGGCGCACCAGGTCGTGGAAGCGGTACCGACCGGTGCCCGACTCCTCCAGGAGGTGAATGCCCGTCAGCATCTCGACCAGTTCCGCGGTCCGTCGCCACGGCTCGCCCGCGACCGCCGCGACCAGCTCCGCGGGGAAATCGGCGAAGGGCAGCTGCCCCAGTCGCCCGTAGAGGTCGGCCGCCCTCTCCGCGAGCACCCGGTAGGAGGCGTCCAGCGCTCCCTGGACCGCCCGCTCGCCCTCCACCCGGAGCTCGGTCAGCCGGTCCGCCTCGCGGTCCAGCGCTGCTGCCGTGTCGGCGATGGCCTGGGACGGGCTGGTGACCACCCGGGCCGCAGCGACGCACAGCGCGAGCGGCAGCCCCGCGCACAGGTCCACCACCTGGCGGGCGGGCCCCGGTTCGGCCGCCACCCGGTCCGGCCCGATCCGGTCGCGGAGCAGGGCGGCGGAGGCCGACGGGCCGAGCAGGCCGAGGCGCAGCAGGCCGGCGCCGTCCAGCTGGAGCCCGGACAGCCGCAGTCGGCTGGTCACCGCCACCAAGGAGCGACCCGAAGCCGGCAGCAGCGGCCGGACCTGGGCCGCGCTCAGGGCGTTGTCGAAGAGCACCATCAAGCGCTTTCCGTCACTCAACGAGCGCCAGAGCGATGCCTGTTCGGCCTGGTCCGGCGGCACCGCGGTGATGCCCAGTGCCCGCAGGAAGCCGCCGAGCACTTCCCCGGCGCCGGCTGCGGACTCCATCTCGTGCCCGCGCAGGTCCACGTAGAGCTGGCCGTCCGGATACTCGTCCGCCAGACCGCGCAGCCAGTGCAGGACGAGCGTGGTCTTGCCGACCCCCGCAGGCCCGGTGACCACGAGCAGCGGGTCGTCCCGGCCACTCTCCCGCCGCAATTCCTCCAGGCGGGCAACGGCTCCGGCCCGTCCGACCAACTCGCCGCTGGAACGCGGGAACTGGCGGGGTGCGGGGTGCGCAGGGCGGTTTGAAGCCAGGTGAATACCTCCGTGGATCTCGCGGGCCTGCACCGTCGTCCCGGTGAACTGCGCCGACCCCGAAATCGTGTTGCCCGCCTCGCTCCCCGAGATCGCGACCCACAGTCTCAGCCCCGGCACCAGTTCGGGGTGGGCCAGCAGGGAGGCCACCAGGGACTCGTACTCCTCCTCGCTCTCCGGCATGGCCAACGGGCCGACCAGGAGCATCAGTTGCTCCCACTGCCGACCGGTCGCCCGCCGGAGGGCGGCCTTCAGCTCCACGCTGGTCAGTAGTTCCACAGCACCCCCGTTGCCCGCGGCGAACTCCCATAGCAGGTCTGTCGCGGTCCGATACTGAACCCTACGTAAATCAGTTGCTCTCCACTCCGAGGTGCTATGGCCATGCTCCCCCCTGCCATGCTCCCATAATCGAAAACACGCAAACTGTCCGCTGGGGGGGGCTGTGTTGACGATCCGTCTGCTCGGACCGGTGCAGGTGAAAGCGGCTGGTCAGGTACTTCCGCTCCGCTCGGCACGGGAGAAGACCCTCCTCGCCGCACTCGCGTACGAACTCGGCAGACCGCTCTCCCACACGACCCTCACCGACCGGATGTGGGACGACCCCGCCACAGCCACTCCGTCGAACCTCTACAGCTGCGCCTCCCGCCTCCGCTCCACCCTCAGGCGTGCCGCCGAACTGGCGAGCCCCACCACCGGCGCGACGCTCGTCTCCGGCGCGCAGACCTACGCCCTGCAGTCCGACCCTGCCGAGGTCGACTGGCAGCAGTACCTCCGGCTGGCGGGACGGGCCCGCACCTTCAGTGAGGCGGGTGACGGCGACCGCGCCCTGCGGGCCTTCCAGGACGCCGAGGAGCTCTGGCACGGGGAGCCGCTGACCGGCCTGCCCGGAGCCTGGGCGGAGAACGCCCGCACGACCATGCTCCGCCGCCGGCTCTCGGTCCGGCTCGGCCGTTTCTCCCTGGAGCTCGCGCTCGGCCGGTTCGCCGACCTCGTGCCCGACCTCTCCGCCGAGCTCGACCAGCACCCGACCCACGAGACCATCGCCGAACAGCTGCTCGTCGCCCTCTACGGCTCCGGGCGCCAGTCCGATGCGCTGACCCTCTTCCACCGGATGCGCCAACGGCTGCGCGAGGACCTCGGGGTGGACCCCGGCCCGCGCCTGACCCTCGTGCACGAGCGCATCCTCCAGCAGGTCCCGGTCGGCGACCTGCTGCCGGACCGGGGACAGGGCGCTCCGGTCACCCAGCCGCCGACCGCCACCGGCCCGTCCAACCTGCCCAGCCGGAGCCACTTGATCGGTCGTGACGGTGACCTGGACCGGCTGTCCGAACGGCTCCGGGGAAATCTCGCGCTCCAGACGCTCTCCGGCATGGCCGGTGTGGGGAAGACCGAACTCGCCCTCCACCTCGCCGACCGCCTCCGACCCCGCTTCCCCGACGCCCAGATCTACCAGAACATGCGGGCGCACTCTCCCGGCCAGCCCCCCGTCTCGGTCCACAGCGCTCTGGTCACCCTTCTCCGCAGACTGGGCACGCCGACCGCCGCGCTGCCGCACGAGACCGCGGAACTGAGCGCGCTGTGGCGCTCCGAGCTCTCGCGGCGCAGGGTGCTCGTCCTGCTCGACGACGTCGCGAACCCCGAGCAGGTCCGGGCGCTGTTACCCGAATCGGCCTCCTCCGTCGTCCTGTTGACCAGCCGTCACCGGCTGAGCGGGCTTCCCGGCGTACACACCTACTTCGTCGACCTGCTCGCCCCGGAGGAGGCAGCGGCGCTGTTCCAGCACCTGGTCGGCCCGGAGCGGGTGGACGACACCGAGGTGCTCGCCAGGTTGGTCGCCCAGCTCGGGCACCTGCCGCTGGCCATCGAGATCGCCGCGAGCCGGCTCAAGGACCATCCCACCTGGACCCTCGAGCACCTCTCCCGACGCCTCTCCCGGATGCCGGGGCGGTTGGGCGAGATCCGGGACGAGTTCCGGGACGTGGCGCGGGTCTTCGAACTCTCCTACATGCTGCTGACACCGGACCAGCAGAGTGCGTTCCGGCGGCTCGGGCTCCATCCCGCCGGCGAGTTCGACCTGTACGAGGGCTCCGCCCTGATGGGGAGGTCGCTCGACACCGCGGAGCGCATCCTGGAGAACCTCCTCGACTACCACCTGATCACCGAACTCTCTCCCGACCGCTACCGCTTCCACGACCTGCTCGCGGAGTACTCCAGAACGCTCGCCGACACCGAGGAGACGCCCGACGAACGCGCGGCGGCCCACCGTCGCCTGGCCCACTGCCAGATCCGGCTCGCCGACCGGGCGGACCGCCTCGTCCATCCCGGCCGCCCCCGTCTTCCGCTGCCCGCCGGCATCAGCCCCGCGCCGGAGCCGCACTGGAAGGACGAGGCGGACGCCAGGAAGTGGCTCAGCGAGACCCGCGCCTCCCTGCTCTCCGTCGAACGGCACGCGCGCCGGAACGGCCTGAGGTCCGAGGCGGCCCGGATGGCGCACGTACTGGCCGAACACCTCAACCAGGAGGGGCACTGGCAGGACGCCGTGGAGATGCATGGCGCCGCCGTCGACCACTGGCGGTCAGTCAACGACCGGACGGCCGAGGCGCGGGCCCTGATCGACCTGAGTGCCAGTCATGCCCGCTCCTCCCGTTACGTCCAGGCCGCCGAGGCCGGGGAGCTCGCGCTGGGATTGACCAGGGGCGTCCAGGACCTCGAGGGCGAGGCGGAGGCGCTCGCCCAGCTCGCGCTGCTGCACTGGCACGTCAGTGAGTACGACGTGGCACTGACGCTGCAGCGACGGGGGCTGGCACTCCCGGTGACCAGGCACAACCGTGTTCGGTATTCGAACAATTTGGGCATCATCCTGCTCTATTCGTCCGATTATCCGTCCGCCTTGGCGGCATTCTTCGACTCCCTCACGGAGGTGCGCCAGATCGGCGACCTCCAGAGGGAGATCGGCATCCTCAACAACATCGGAGAAGTCCACCTGGCCATGGACGACCGGCTCTCCGCACGCAGAAGCTTCGAGGAGGCACTGGCACTTAATGCCATCATCGGTTCGGAGGTCGACCGCGCCGCACTCCGGATCAATCTCGCCGACGCCATCGACAGTCCCGAAGAACTTCCGCACGCGCTGATCCTCTGCGAAACGGGCCTGGAGACCTACCGACAGCTCGGCGACCGTCGCAACCAGGCCAACGCCCTCACCGCCCTCGGGGACATCCACCTCAGGAGCGGCCACCCCCACTCGGCCCTCGCCAGTTTCACCGAAGCCCAGGAAATCGCCCGCGACATCGGAGCACTGCACGAACGGGCCACCGCTCTCCTGGGCGCAGGCCGGGCCGCCGCACGGCTCGACCTGCTCCCACTCGCCGAGGAACACCTCCGGAAGGCGGTCCTGACCGCCCGGTCCATCCCGCACGCCGCCGACGAGGCCGAGGCATCGGACGCCCTCGCCGCAGTTCTCGTCCGCCTCGACAAGAGCAACGAGGCCCGGAAAGTCTGGCACCGGGCGGTGGCACTCGGTGCCTCTCTTGATTTGAGCGCCTCCGAATACCTCCGCACCCGCCTCCAGGGGGAATGAGTTTTCGAAAAGGGGGTGCCACTCGGATTTGTGGTGCGTGGGGCTGGTGGGATAAATTTCGATCATCAGTACTCCCCGGAACCAAATCTAATGGATTAGGTTCCCTCGGCGCAACCTCAGACCGAAATGGATGCACGACCTTGATTCGTCTCGCCCTCGGCATGGCTCTGGCCATGGGTTTTGTCCTGGCGCTCTCCCCTGCTCCGGCCCAGGCCCGGATCTGCATACCCCTGACGCGAGCCGAGTGAGCACGGCCCGCCGATTCGAATGAATTGGCGGGCCGCACGTTCGACCTTCTGGGGCGGTACGCCACGACGGCGTGCCGCCCTTCGTCATGAGGTCATGCGGTGCGCGGGAGTTCGCGGGGCATGAGGAGGGCGGAGAGGACGGCGGGGGCGGCGCCGATGAGGATCATGACGGCCCACCAGTCGGAGACGTCGAGGAGGAGGGGGATGAGGAGGGGGGTGGCGAAGGCGCCGGCGAAGACCATGGTGTTCTCGAGGCCGAGGGCGGTGCCGGAGCGTTCGGCGCCGGCCATCGTGGCGATCTCGGCGTAGTGGACGCCGTGCCAGCCGCAGGAGAGGAAGCCGGCCAGGATGAGGAGGCCGGCGACGATCCAGGTCGGGGAGGACTCGAAGACGGCGATGCCGGTGTAGGCGACCGCGATGACCCAGGAGTAGAGGGTGACCAGGGTGCGGCGGTAGCGGCCGCCGTGGCGGTCGGTCCAACGGCCGCCCCAGACCCGGGAGATGGCGCCGAGGATCTGGACGACCACCAGCAGGACGGCGATCGAGCCGATCGACATGCCCTTGACGGTGTGCAGGAAGACCGAGCCGAAGGTCAGGACGAGGAACTGGGGCAGGTCGAGCAGGAAGGCGGTGATGGCGACCCGCCAGATGTCCCAGCGCTTGAGCGGGTCGGGGACCTCGGTGGCAGCGGTGGAGCCGTCGCGCTTGGTGCGGGCCAGCGGGGGCTCGTCCAGCCAGATCACCACCGCGAGGGTGGCCAGCAGGCAGAAGAGGGTGAGGAAGGCGAACACCCAGCGGAAGCCCGCGCCGAGGGCCAGCGGCGGGAGGACCGCGGCGCCGATCGCTCCGCCGGCCGGGACGGCCGCGACCCGCAGGGAGATGGCGAATCCGCGCTTGGCGGGCGGGAACCAGCCCATCACCGCGCGGCCGGAGGCGCCGTTGACGCAGCCGCCGAGGGCGCCCGCGAAGAAGAGCACCACCGCCAGCGCGACGTAAGAGGGCACGGCCCCGCCGGAGGGCACCAGGAAGGCGGTCACCAGGGCGAGCGCCACGGTGGTGCCGGAGAGGCCGGTGATCAGCACCACCCGCTCGCCGATCCGGTCGGAGAGGATGCCCCAGAAGACGTCGGTGACGAAGATGCCGGCGGTCACCGCGGCGAGCACGAAGCCGAGTTGACCGGTGCTCAGGGAGTAGGCGGTCTGCAGGATGGAGCCGGAGGTGGGGATGCCCTGGAAGGTGGCGCTGAAGGCGGCCTGGGCGAAGATGCCGATCCAGAGGATGCCCCACTTGTAGCGGGTGCCGTGGACCTTGCCGGACCGGCCGACGGTGGGCTCCGCCGGGGTGGGCGGGGTGGACGGTGTGGGCGGGGTCGTTAACTGGACCATGGGGAGGTCTCCTGGTCGTGGTTCGGGGCGGACCGCAGAAAGGGCGTACAGCAACGGTGGCAGCCGTGCACCGGAGCGGGAAGGGATCTCCGGTGCACGGCAAGCGGGTATGTCAGGTGTGCCAGGTACCAGGTGTGTCAGGTACCGGGTGTGCCAGGTACCAGGTGGGTCAGCCCTGCGCGTCCGACGACAGCGGGGCGCCGTCCAGGGCGAGGCCGGTGTCGGGCATCTCGCCGGGCTGGATCGGGAGGGTGCGCTTCTCCCGGATGACCATCATCTTGCAACCCTTGGTGCTGGAGACCCGGTGGATGCTGTTCGGCACCTCGACCACCAGGGTGCCGGGGAGGTAGCGGTCACCGTTGTCGTTCTCCAGTTCGCCCTCCAGGATGAAGAGCAGCTCGAAGCCGAGGTGGCGGTGCAGGTCGCCGTGGGCGCCGGGGCCGAAGTGCGCGATGTAGGCCTCGGCGCCGTCGGGGCCGGTCTCCTCGCCGGTGTAGAGCCAGTGCACGTCCACCGCCTGGCGGCCGGGCTGGACGTAGGCCTGCCAGTTGAGGTTGTCGCCGCTGGAACCGGCGCCGAGCAGGTCCGGGAAGACCTCGACCTTGCGCTGCTGGGCGATGTACTCGGACATGGTGGAACTCCTAGGAAGGGGACGGGAGGTGAGGAGGGGTCAGAGGCCCGGGGCGGCGTGGACGGTCTGCTCCTCGAGCAGGTCCTCGGCCCGGTGCTCCACCCCGGCGGCGCCGGCCCGCAGTTCGGCGCGGCGGATCTTGCCGGAGGTGGTCTTCGGCAGGTGGGCGAACTCCAGCGCGCTGATCTGCTGGTGCGGGGCCAGCTGCCCGGCCGAGAAGGCGAGGACGGCGCGGGCGGTCTCGGCGTCGGCGGCGTACCCGTCGGCGAGCGCGACGTAGGCCTTGGGGACGCGGTAGCCGACCGGGTGCGGCACCGGGACGACGGCGGCCTCGGCCACCGCCTCGTGGCGCAGCAGCACGCTCTCCAGCTCGAACGGGGAGATGCGGTGGTCGTAGGACTTGAAGACGTCGTCGTTGCGGCCGATGTAGACCAGGTAGCCGTCGGCGTCGCGCCGGGCGATGTCGCCGGTGTGGTAGAGCCCGTCGGCGAGGGTCTTGGCGGTCTTCTCGGGGTCGCCGAGGTACTCCGTCATCACGCCGACCGGACGGTCCGTCAGGTCGACGCAGATCTCGCCCTCGTCGCCGGCCCGGCCGGTCTTGGGGTCGACCAGCAGGATCGGGTAGCCGGGCAGCGGCTTGCCCATGGAGCCGGGGCGGACGGCCAGGCCGGCCGTGTTGCCGATCTGGGCGGTGGTCTCGGTCTGGCCGAAGCCGTCCCGGACGGTGAGGCCCCAGGCGGTGCGGACCTGCTCGATCACCTCGGGGTTGAGCGGCTCGCCGACCGAGGAGGCCTCGCGCAGGGCGGCGGGCTTGTGGCCGAGGTCGGTCTGCAGCAGGGTGCGCCAGGCGGTCGGCGGGGCGCACAGGCTGGTGGCCTGCTCGCGGTCGGCGATCTCCAGCAGCAGCCGGGGCGAGGCGCCGGGCGGCAGGTTGACGGAGAGCACGGTGGCCTCGGCGTTGAGCGGGCCGAAGAAGGAGGACCAGGCGTGCTTGGCCCAGCCGGGGGCGGAGACGTTGCAGTGCACGTCTCCGGGGCGCAGGCCGTTCCAGTACATGCCGGTCAGGTGGCCCACGGGGTAGCTGACGTGGGTGTGGGCGACCATCTTGGGGCGGGAGGTGGTGCCGGAGGTGAAGTAGAGGAAGAGCAGCTCGTCGGCGCGGGTCTCGCGCTGCGGGCAGTAGGAGGTGCTCTCGCGGTACGCCTCGGCGTAGGGCCGCCAGCCGGGGACGGGCTCGCCGACGGCGATCCGGGTGACCTCGGTGAACGGGTCGAACAGCCCGGTGAGGTGACTGGCGGTCAGGACGTGGGCCACCTCGCCGCGCTCCATCCGGTCGGCGAGGTCGTCGCCGGAGATGGTGGTGTAGGTGGGGAGGACCACGACGCCGAGCTTGATGGCGGCGAGCATGGACTCCCAGACGGCGAGCTGGTTGTCGAGCATCAGCAGCACCCGGTCGCCGCGCCGGACGCCCTGGGCGCGCAGCCAGTTGGCGACCTGGTTGGAGCGGGCGGAGAGCTCGGCGTAGCTGAGCTGGACGGCCTCGGTGCCGTCGGTGATCCGGATCGCGGTGCGCTCGTTGCCCTCGGCGATCCGGTCGAACCAGTCGAGCGCCCAGTTGAACTTCTCCAGCCGGGGCCAGCTGAACTTGGCGACGGCGGCGTCGTGGTCCTCGCGCAGCTCCAGCAGGAGGTCCCGGGCTGCCCTGAACTCCTGGTAGGCGTCGGGGTGTTCGGTCACGGTGCGTCAACTCCTGGTAGGGGGAACGACGTTCAGGCGCTGGCGAGGACGTCCTGGGCGATGGCGTCGGCGTCGGCGTGGAAGCCGACCATCGGGCCGGGGCGGCCGTTGCCGATCTGGGTGAACCAGCGGAGCTCCTCGGTGGGAATGCCGAGCGCGTACAGGCCCTTGGTCGGGGTCCCGGCGCGGTCGATCACCCGGTAGGGGCGTTCGGTGACGGCGAGCGCGCCGGTGGTGAAGCTGGCGCCGTCCTGCTCGCTGACGTTGGTGTGGGCGGAGGCGCAGCCGTCGCCGAGCAGCTGGCGCATCAGCGGGGAGGCGTCGACCCGGATGTCGGAGCGCGGGATGCGGGCGTCGATCAGGGTGGTGGCGTTGACGAACGAGCCCTGCACGGAGCGGGATTCGAGCGAGAACTGCCCGGTGTCCTCGCAGCGGCCGATCTCCAGGTCGGGGCCGACCACGGTGAGCACGCCGGCCTCGATCAGGGCGACGGCCTGGCGGATGCGCAGCGACGGCGGGCCGGCCGAGACCATGGTGTTGATCGGGTTGAACCAGGTGAGGAACTCGTCGCGCTGGGAGTCGGGGTGCAGGCTGGCGAACTCCACCGCCTCCCGGACGGAGCCGCGGATGTCCCGCAGGGTGTCCAGCGCGGCCTTCAACGGGCCGTCGATGTTGCCGCGTTCGGCCTCGGCGGCGTCGGAGCAGAGCACCTCGGTGAGCCGGGCGTGGAAGGCGGCGGGCGAGGCGAAGGCCTCCCCGGCGAAGGGGCGGGCCATCCGCTCCAGGTCGATCTGCGGCAGCCCGGCCAGGCCGGTGTCGGCCAGCAGCTTGGCGACCTGCTCCTGGTCGCAGCCGACCGCGAGCTTGTAGGCGTCGGAGAACTCGGCGGCGGCCTGCTCGCCGTCGCGGTGCAGCACGGTGGTGCGGTAGTAGGTGTGGTCCACCTCGCGCAGGATCAGCGGCAGGACGTGCTCGCGGAAGCGGAGCTTGACCGAGCCGCTCTCGTCCAGCGCGCGGCGGCGGACCTCGGCCAGCGCCTGCAGGGTGAAGATCGCCGGGGTGTAGCGGTAGTCGGAGCCCTTCTGGTTGCGGCCGCGGGCGAGCAGCGGCAGGCCGCTGCGGGATCCGGCGTAGATGTGCGGCTCGTGGCCGGAGGGCTCGTACTTGAGGCGCCCGTCGACCCGCTCGACGAAGCGGCCGCCGCGGCCGGAGGTGAGCACGGTGGTGACGTCGTAGAAGGTGAGGCCGAGGCCGATCACCGCGACGGGGCGGCCGGGGCGGATGTCCTCCAGGTCCATGTCGGCGGCGGAGTCGCCGCGCAGGTAGCTGGTGCCGCGGTGGCGGGAGGCGAAGTCCAGCAGGTCGCGGTCGGCGCCGCCGGCGAAGTTGTGCGGGTGACCGGTGGTCAGCACCACCTTGTCGACGTCGAGTTGCTGGCCGTCGCTGGTGGTCAGGCGGTAGTCGCGGGTCTCGCCGCGCTTGGCCCAGCGGGCCCGGGCGGTGACGGGGACCACGGCGACGCCCTCGGGGAGCCGGGCGGTGATCCGCCGGTACACGTCGTGCAGGTAGCGGCCGTAGACCCGGCGCGGGGCGTAGGTGTTGGACGATCCGAGCTCGGGGTACGTCGCGGGGTCGGCGGCGAGCCACTCGTGCAGCGAGGGGCCGGCCCCGGCGCGCCACGGCCCTTCGTCGGGCTCGCCGGAGTAGAGGCTGACCTCGCCGGCGGCGGTGTTCATCAGCAGCCACTCGGACTGGTCGGTGCGCCAGACCCGGCCCGCGCCCATTTCGCCCGGATCGACGGTGTAGATCCGGACCGGCCGGGAAAGCGGCTCGGCGGAGAGCCGGGAGACCATTCTCTCCAGGACCGAAAGGCCCCGAGGTCCCATTCCTATGATCGCGATGTTCAGGGCGGAGTCCTGCATCTGAGTGCCTTCCCTGTCTGCGGTTCGATGACTGAAGTAAATGGGCGTCCAAAGGTGGACGCAAGTACAGTTTTGACTGTGACGCAGATCACCGACGTCCGTGGTGTGAGCGGCGATCTGACGAACTGACCTCGGGAGTCGATGAGTTCGTCCCGGTTTGTCGGCACTTTCCGGCCGGGCCTATGTCAGGCCTCCCGGCCGCCCGGCGAAACGAATTGACGACGTACCGATGAATTGCCGGGGCCCTTTGTCAGGTAGGCGGATTCCCCACGGAGCATTTCCGTGCGGCGCATCGCCGTCGAATTGACGAATTGCGGCCCGCCCGGCCGTCGCGGACAGCGACCGAAGATCTCGCCGGGGCGGTCGGACGGCCCCGGCTACCCACCTGACGGACTGTCAAAACGTTACCCACGGTCAACTTTCGACCATGGTATAAAGCTGGCCTGGGGGATCGGCAGCGGGGGGCATGGGGCATGACCAGGGCAGCGGGAACGTCACTCGGGCGCCGGGAGCGCAACAAGCTGCGGGTCAAGGAGGGCCTCTACAACTCCGCGCTGAGACTCTTCGCCGAGCAGGGGTACGACGGCACCTCGATCGACGACATCGCCGAGGACGCGGACGTGGCGAGGGCCACCTTCTTCAACCACTTCCAGCGCAAGGAGGACCTGATCAGCGAGTGGGGCCGCCACCGGCAGGCCGAGCTCGCCGCCTCGCTGGAGGAGCTGCCCGATGAGGAACAGCCGGGCGCGGTGGGCCGGTTGACGCACTGCATGACGGTGCTCGGGCGGATCAACGAGGGCGAGCGCGCGATCACGGTGGCCATGCTCACCGCCTGGGTCCGGGCGGGCCGGCCGCTCACCGAGCGGCCCTACCTGGCCGAGATCTTCACCCGGATCGTCGAAACCGGCACCGCCCGGGGCGAGTTGGCCACCCTGCTGCCCGCCCATCAGGTCGGCGACCTGCTCCACGACCTCTACCTGGGCACCCTGCTCCGCTGGGTGCAGGACCCGGCCCCGGCCGAGGAGGGCCTGCTGACGCTCCGGCTGCGGGGCGTGCTCACCACCCTGCTGGACGGCCTCGCACCGCGCTGAGTCCCATTCAACGCGCCGCGGCCGCGCACCGCCCGGCGGACTACTCCGGTCGTGGCCGGCGTCCTCAAGGCGGCTGCTCCACACGGAGGTTGACGCGCCATCGAATGGCGCAGGCGTCCCGGCGACCGGTCGCCCGCCGCCGGGGCCGACCGGAGGATGAAGGCACCGACCCGACCCACGACTCAGGAGAGTTCCCGTGGTTGATGCCGCATGCCCGCCGACCGGGAGGAGGCGGCACGGTGCCCGGACCGCCGTGCTGGCCCCCGTGGCCGCGCTCGCCGTCCTCGTCCCCTTCGCCCTGCCGAGCAGCGCCGAGGACGAGAGCGGACCGCCACCGCCCCTGGTGGCCACGGCGTTCGACGGCGAGCAGCGCCTGGCCACCACGAAGGAGGTGACCGACCTCTGCGCTCAGGGGGCCCCGTGCACCTTCCGGGTGGACCGGGCGATCTCCCGCGAGTACCTGAGCGCGGTGATGTCCCTGGGCAACGCGGCGATCAACTGCTCGGACGGGGAGATGCAGATCGACCGCACCGTCACCTTCGTGACCAGCAGCACCGACAACATCGGCGGCGAGATCTCCGGCAGCGCGGCGGTCGAGGGCGCGATCGACGGCACCGTGAGCGCCTCGGCGGCGGCCAGCGTGGCGCCGGGCGTCGTGGGCGGCACCACCCAGTGGGGACCGAGCAAGGACAAGGGCCCGACCACCCAGGACCAGGCCAAGACCTCGGTGGACGTCCCGGTCACCGTCTCCGGATCGAACAGCCTGCACGTGGGCGCCAAGGCGAGCTTCGCGACGGCCTTCAAGGCGACGTACTCCCACCGCTGGCAGTCCGTCAACACCGAGTCGACCAGGGTGGTGTTCACCGTCGCCCCGGGGGACGAGATCCAGTTCGGGGTGCTGAACGCCATGGTGCGCACGGCCGGTGCGCTGACGGTGGACGGCACCGGGAAGCTCATCAAGAACATCGCGGTGGACAGCCCCTCCACCGCCAACGTCAGCGCGATCGTGGCGCAGAGCTTCAGCAGCCCGGACAAGTGCCTGACGCTCCGTCCGAAGGGCCGGTCGGCGGGGCTGGTCGAACTGGCCCCGGAGCAGGACGGCCGCCGTCCGGGCGCCGTGTACGTGCGGACCGCGCAGGGTGAGTGGAGGCAGCGATGAGGACGCGTCGGATGCGGGCGGCCGGAGTGCTGACCGCCCTGGCGGTGCTGACCGCCGCCCCCTGGCCCGCCGCCGCGGAGGGCGCCGGCATCGAGGAGATGGCGGCCGCCGAGGCCTTCGAGGGCGCCACGCCGCTTCCCGACGCCGCCGCGGTGGCCCGCGGCTGCGGCGGGGAGTACGGCTGCTCCTTCCGGATCCTCCCCGCCGGTTCCCGTGAGTTCACCACCGCGGTGATGTCGCTCGGCAACGCGGCGATCAACTGCACCAACAAGCCGATCGACGTGCACCGCACGGTGATCCTGGAGTCCACCACCACCGACAACGTCTCGGGCGAGATCTCCGGCACCGCCACGCTGGAGGGCACCGTCGACAACACCACGACGGTGGCCGGCAGCGTGGGCGTGAGCAACAAGAACGAGATCACCCACACCGACCACACCGCTCCCAAGGACAAGGGGCCGAACTCGGAGATCACCAGCGGCGCGACGCTGGCGGCGGGCGGGTCGGTCGGTGCCTCCGGACAGGTCAAACTGAGTGCCAAGGCCACCTTCTCGATGGCCTTCAAGGCGACCTACTCCAAGGAGTGGCGGCGCACCAACACCGAGACCACGCAGGTGAAGTTCACCGTGCGGCCCGGCGACGAGCTCCAGTTCGGGGTGCTGAACGCGATGACCCGCACGGTGGGCGAGCTCAGCGTGGACGGCACCGGGAAGCTCATCAAGAACGTCACCGTGGACAGCCCCTCCAGCGTCAACGTCAGCACCCTGGTGGCGCAGACCTTCACCAGCCCGGACCGCTGCCTGACGCTCCGTCCGCCGGGGCGTGCCCTGCCCGACCAGGTCCTCGACCTCGCACCGCGCACCGACGGCACCCGCCCGGACGCCCGGTACCGGCTGACGGCGGACGGGGCTTGGGCGCCCCAGGACTGAGCCCGGCACGACGTGGCCGCCTGCCGGAGCTCCGGCAGGCGGCCACGTCGTGTGCGCCGACTACGGGTTGAGCGGCACGGACCCGGCCCGCAGTCCGGCCGGCGGGGCCTCCAGGGTGAGCAGCCGCTGGTCGGCCCCCGGGGCGTTGTCCGGGGTGCCGCCGCTCGGGCGGGCGGTGCCGCAGCGCTGGAGCTCCACCTCGTTGAGCGGGCCGGTGCGCTGGAAGTAGCGGTCGGGCAGGGACGTGGCCGGGACGTCGAAGGCGGCGTCCAGGCGGTAGCCGTTGCGGGAGTTGGTGAAGGTGCCCACCACCCGCTCCCGGGCCGGCTGAACCTCGATCCAGCTCACCTCGCCGGGCTGGATCGTGGGGTTGAGCGACTTGGTGGTGGTACGGCTCCAGGTGAGCGGGTTGCTGGTGGAGACCGCCGCCGGATTCCCGCCGCCCGCCGCGAAGCCGGCCGCCACCTGGGCGGCCAGGTTGGGGCGGCTGACGGAGATGTCGGCGCGGTCCGGGGTGAGCGGGGCGCCCTTGAGTGCGTAGTACTGGGTGAGGTTGTCGTACGGGGGCTCGGTGTTGGTCATCGGGTGGTCGTCCACCACCGTGTTGCGGGTGCAGTTCACGTACACCTCGCCGACGATCCGGGTCCTCCCGTAGTACTGGTAGGAGTAGCGCCGGTCGACGGTGAACCGGCAGGCGGTGGTGGAGCCTTCGCAGTCGTCCACCGCCACGCCGGGCTCCAGCGTCGAGACCCCGTTGTACGCCGCGGGGCCCGGCAGCCGCTCCTTGGCGACCTTCTGGTCCACCGGCGCCGGCACCTGCTCGGCCGTCACGTTGGTGATCAGCGGCCCGCAGGAGAGCGAGCCGGTCTCCTCGGAGTCGAAGGAGACCATCGGGTTGTCCTCGGTCGCGGTGAACCCGAAGACCCGGCCGGTGGTCCAGTTCGCCTTCCCGACCGTGTCGGTGCCGCCGGTGGTGACCTGCGGGTCCGGCGGGATGCCGGTCGGGACGACCAGCGAGACGTTGTAGGTCTGACCGTCCTTCACCTGGTCGAGCTTGCAGCCGGGATGGGTGCTCGGACTGTCGTCCCAGCGCAGGGTGACCTGGGAGCCGTTCCTGACGCCCCAGAGCCGGGTGCGCATCGAGCGCGGCAGGCCGTTCCAGTTGAGCGAGGTCGCCTGGTAGCCCTGCGGGTGCTGGGCCAGGGCCTTGCCGAAGACCACCGCGTTGGTCTCGGGATACCACCCGGTGTGCCCGGCCTGGGTCCCGTTGTCCGGGGCGGCCGGGCTTGCGAAGGTGCCGTTGGGCACGGCGACCGGGACGGGGGTGGCGGCGTGGGCCGGCGGCGGCGCGGTGACGGCCAGGGCCAGCGCGGCCGCCGGGCAGCCCAGCCGGACGAGGAGCTGACGGCGCATCAGCAGAACCACCACTCGCTCGGCGGGACCACCGCGTCCCCGGGCCCGGCCGAGGCGGTCAGCGCGTTCGGCAGGGCGCAGAGCTCGTTCGCGGCGGCGTTCGGTCGCTCGTCCCTGGACACCTTCCCGAAGTCGGCGACGGCCTGGGTCTGTTGGGCGATCCCGTCCTTCTCGGCCTTGCCGTCCCCGGCCACGCCGCCCAGGCAGTCCCGGCTGGTGGGCGGGCACGCGTCGATCTTCTCCTTGCTCCCGGCCACGTCCCTGCACGCCGGGCTGCTCGCGTTCTCGCCGGCACAGGGGTCGTTCTCCTCGGGCCTGGACGGCGCGGTGAGCGGCGGCGAGGTCTGCTTGGCCACCACGTTGGTGACGAGCGGTCCGCAGCTGGCGTCGGCAGTGGCCGTGAAAGTGATCTCGGGGGCGTCCTCGGCCGCGGAGAAGGAGTACGTCCGGCCGGTGTACCAGTTGGACTTGCCGTTGACCGGGTTGGTGGTGAAGCTCCCCTGGCTGTTCATCCCGCCCGCCACCGCCACGGTGTAGCCCAGCCGAGTGCCCTGGCTCGCGCAGTTGCCGGGGCTCTCGTCCCAGCTGACCGTGACCGTCGCCCCTGCCCGGATGCCGCGGAGCCGGTTGCTGACCGGCACCACCTTGCTCCACGTCAGGGTGGCCGCCTGCAGGCCGCGTGGGTGATCCGCCCGTCCGGCCGAGGCGACGCCGCTGCCCTTCCAGGCGTCGATGCCGCCGGCCCAGTCCTGACCGGCGGGCACGGTGGGCGAGGAGAAGGTCCCGTTCACCACCGTGGCCGGCTCGGTGTCCTCCGCCGAGGCCGGGCCCGCCAGGGCGAGTGCGCTACTGAGGGTGATGACGAGGAGTCTGGCGCGTTGATTCCGCAGCACGGTTCGCTCCGCTGAACTTGGCAGTCTTGCCGGACTTTTGAGCGCCGGTCAGCTGACGGACGCCCACGATCTCCCGCCATCCTTCAAGCCGTGGTTACTCACCGCAATCAGAACGGGCCGATAGAGCGAAGACGAACTATCTCGCTGGGCCATTGGCGTGGAAGGCCGTCGCGGCCCGTGAGGACGGCCCGCCGAGCCGGGTAGGTGTTCGAACGATCCCGATCCCCTGTCCCCCAGTGGCCGCGCGCCCATCGCGCCGAGCGGCCCGGATCGTCGAGGAATCCCCCATGACCCCCTTGCTCCGCCCTGCCCGCTGCCTGCGGGCGGGTGCCGTCCTGCTCGCCCTGGCCGCCGTCCCGTCCCTGACGGCCGCTCAGCTCACCGAGCCCGCCGCGCCCAGGACCGCCAGCACCACCACCGCCCAGGACAGACTCGCACCTCTGCCCGGCCACGCCGCGCTCCACGGTGCCCCCGTCCGCCGCTCCGCCCCGCTCCAGTGACCCCCGACGTAGAGGAAGAAATGCGCCCGCACCGCACGCTCCGCCGAATGCCCGCCACCGCCGTCCCCGCCGTGATCGCCGGCCTGACCCTGCTGGGCGCCACCGCCCTGCCGACCTCGGCCGCCTCCGCCTACGACCTGCGGCTGCGGGCCTGGGGCCAGAACACCAACGGCCAGCTCGGCGACGGCACCGCCAAGACCCAGCGGCTGAGCCCGATCTCGGTGGTCGGCCTGTCCGGCGCGGAGGTGAACGGGATCGCCGCCGGTGGCAGCGGCACCGGGGCGGCCGCCGCCGGCTTCGCCCTCGCCCTGATGGGCAACGGCACCGTGGAGGCCTGGGGCCGCAACGACAAGGGCCAGCTCGGCAACGGGGCCAACGGCACCACCGACGAGTGGTCGGTGCCCGGCCTGGTGCCGGGGCTGACCGAGGTGGAGGCCGTGGCGGCGGGCGGCTCGCACGCGCTCGCCCTGCTCAAGGACGGCACCGTACGGGCCTGGGGTCTCAACGACAAGGGGCAGTTGGGCGACGGCACCACCACCGACGCCAAGCTCCCGGTCACCGTCGCCGGCCTCAACGACGTGCAGGCCGTCGCCGCCGGTGACAACTTCAGCCTGGCCCTGCTCAAGGACGGAACGGTGAAGAGCTGGGGGAACAACGACAAGGGCCAGCTCGGCATCACCGCCAAGCCCGCGACCGGCGCCGCCGTGCCCGCGACCGGCGCCGCCGTGCCCGCCCCGGCCCCGGCCACCCGGACCACGGCCGCCGTCATTCCGGAGCTGACCACCGTCAAGAGCATCGCCACCGGGTCCTCGCACGCCATGGCGCTGCTCGCCGACGGCACCGCCGTCGCCTGGGGCCTGAACGACAAGGGGCAGCTCGGCGACGACACCGTGGCCAACAAGCCCTACCCCGTACCGGTGTTGGAGCTCAAGGGCGTCTCCGCGCTGGCCGCCGGCGGCTCGCACAGCCTGGCCCTGCTGGAGGACCGCACCGTCCGGGCCTGGGGCCTGAACACCAACGGCCAGGTGGGCGACAGCACCCAGACCCAGCGCAACACCTCCGTCCCCGTCTCCGACCTGACCGGCGTGCTGGCCATCGCGGCCGGCTCGGCCCACAACCTGGCGGTGCTGGCCGACGGCACCGTCAAGGCCTGGGGCCTGAACGACAAGGGCCAGCTCGGCGACGGCACCACCACCCAGCGCCTCACCCCGGTGCAGGTGCTGGCCAAGTCCGGCAGCGTGTCCATGGTCGCGGCGCCGTCCAGCGGCAGCTTCAGCCTGGCGCGCTGACCCTCCCCGACTCCCTTTCGGAAGGCAGCAGATGACCCACTCGCGCACGGCCCGCCGGACGCTGGCCGCCACCCTCGCCGCCGTCGCCATAGCCGCCCCGCTGGCACTGCCCGCCGGCAGCGCGCACGCCCAGGAGAAGCGGTTGAAGTCCTGGGGCAACAACCGCTCGGGCCAGCTCGGCGACGGCACCTGGACGGACTTCCGCACCACCGCCACCACCGTGCTCGGCCTCACCAGCGCCGAGGTGGTGAAGATCGCGGCCGGCGGCTCGGGCGCCCACAACGGGCACGGTCTGGCACTGCTCACCGACCGCACCGTGCAGTCCTGGGGTTCCAACAACTCCGGCCAGCTGGGCGACGGTTCGGTCTTCAGCCACAACGCGCCCGGGCAGGTGGTCAACCTCTCCAACGCCACCGACATCGCGGCCGGCGGCACGCACAGCCTGGCCCTGCTGGCCGACCGGACGGTGGTCTCCTGGGGCCACAACAACTACGGGCAGCTCGGCAACGGCACCAACAACGACAGCTCGGTCCCGGTCCGGGTCGAGGGCCTCAACAAGGTGGTGGCCATCGCCGCCGGGCTCAACCACAGCATCGCGCTGCGCGAGGACGGCACCGTCTGGGCCTGGGGCTACAACATCAACGGGCAACTGGGGGACGGCACTTCGGCCAGTCGCGCCGTCCCCAACCAGGTCTCCGGGCTGACCGGGGTCACCAAGATCGCGGCCGGCTGCGACCACAACCTGGCCCTGGTCGGCCCGCCGAGCAGCACCACCAAGCCCACCAGCGGCAACACCATCAAGGCCTGGGGCTACAACGCCACCGGCCAGCTCGGCGACAACTCCACCATCAACCGCTACAGCCCGGTGGACACCCAGGGCATCTGGCTCGGCGGCGTCTCCCAGATCGCGGCGGGCTGCAAGCACAGCATGGCCGTGACCGACTCGGACAACCGCCTCAAGGCCTGGGGTCAGAACACCTCCGGCCAGATCGGCGACGGCACCACCGACTACCGGATCACCCCCGTGCCCGTCCCCTCCCTGACCGGCATCCAACTGGTGGCCGGAGGACGCGAGCACACCGTGGTGCTGCTCGGCGACAACACCGTCCGCTCCTGGGGCAACAACGGCTCCGGCCAGCTGGGCAACGGCACCACCACCGACAGCTCCACCCCCGTCACCACGCTCACCGCGCTGACCGGCGTGGACAAGCTGGCGGCCCCGGTCGGAGGTGACTTCAGCCTCGCCAACTGACCTCCCCCCACCACCCGCCCCGGCCTTGACAGCCGGGGCGGGTGGTGGATTACTGGGCACCGTTTTCGCGCACCAACCGAATGACCGGTCGGACGGCCGGGTGGCGGAGGAGATGCGATGGGCAAGCGCCTCGGAGAGCCCCTTCCGGCGGAACTGCTGGACGCCGGCGAGCGACTGACGCCCGAGGAACTGAGGGAGCGACAGCTCACCCTGCTCCAGGGCACCCTGCGCCACGCCTACGACAACGTCGAGCTCTACCGGCGCAAGTTCGACGCCGCCGGGGTGCGCCCCGAGGACTGCCGCACCCTCGCCGACCTGGCCCGCTTCCCCTTCACCACCAAGGCGGACCTGCGCGAGACCTACCCCTACGGGATGTTCGCCGTGCCGATGGAGCGGGTCCGCCGCATCCACGCCTCCAGCGGCACCACCGGCCGCCCGACCGTGGTCGGCTACACCGAGGGCGACCTCTCCGTCTGGGCCGACCTGGTGGCCCGCTCGATCCGGGCGGCCGGCGGCCGGGCCGGACACAGGGTGCACGTGGCCTACGGGTACGGGCTGTTCACCGGAGGCCTCGGCGCGCACGACGGCGCCACCCGGGCCGGCTGCACCGTCATCCCGGCCTCCGGCGGCATGACCGCCCGTCAGGTCCAGCTGATCCGGGACCTGGAGCCGGAGATCGTCATGGTGACCCCCTCCTACCTGCTCACCCTGCTGGACGAGTTCGAGAAGCAGGGGGTCGACCCGCGCTCCACCGCACTGCGGGTCGCGATCCTCGGGGCCGAGCCCTGGACGGAGGAGATGCGCCGCGAGATCGAGGAGCGCACCGGCGTCCACGCGGTCGACATCTACGGCCTCTCCGAGGTGATGGGGCCGGGGGTGGCGCAGGAGTGCGTCGAGACCAAGGACGGCCTGCACATCTGGGAGGACCACTTCCTCCCCGAGGTCGTCGACCCCTTCACCGACGAACCGCTCCCCGACGGCGGGCACGGCGAGCTGGTCTTCACCTCGCTCACCAAGGAGGCCCTGCCGGTCATCCGCTACCGCACCCGGGACCTGACCCGGCTGCTGCCGGGCACCGCCCGCCCCGCGTTCCGCCGGATGGAGAAGGTCACCGGCCGCAGCGACGACCTGATCATCCTGCGCGGGGTCAACCTCTTCCCCACCCAGATCGAGGAGATCCTGCTGCGCACCCCCGCGGTCGCCCCGCACTTCCAGCTCCGCCTGACCCGCCGCGGCCGCCTCGACCACCTCACCGTCCGGGTGGAGGCCCGCCCCGACGCCGACCCGCGGCAGCGGGCCGACGCCGGGGCGGCGATCGTCCGGGACGTCAAGGACGGCATCGGCGTCAGCGCCGAGGTGGAGGTGGTCGACCCCTACACGCTGGAGCGCTCGGTCGGGAAGATCCAGCGGATCGCCGACCTGCGCTCCGAGGGCGGTTCCTAGCGGTCGTCCCGGTCCTCGTCGTCGCGGTCGCCCTCGGCCTGCGACTCCTCCCAGGCGTGCATGATCTGGTACGAGGTGATGCCCTCCTCCGGGTCGGCCGACCGGACGTCCTCCCGGTCGGTGGCGTCCTTCTCGCCGAGCCGCTGCTGCATGTCCGACATGGTGGTGCTCCCTGGGTCGTGGGCCCACTGCTGCGGGGCCACCTCCCAGCCTGCGCTCATCCGCCGACCGCGGCCAGCTCCGCCAGGAGCGCCGGGTTGACCAGCTCCAGCACCGCGCGGACGTCGGCCTCGGGCACCGCCCGCCAGAGCACCGCACGTGCTCCCCGGTACCGGAGGGCCAGCCGCTCCCGGGAGGCCGTGTCCAGCGCGGCCACCCGGTCGGGGTGGGAGTTGTGGGCGTTGTCGGCGATCTTCACGAGGGCGGCGGCCTGGTCCCCCGCCACCTGACGGACCATCTCCTCGTACCCGACCCCCGCCACCCGGGTGACCCGCCGCACCGTCGCCACCACCGCGGACGGCACCCCGGCCGCGAGCAGGTCCTCGGCCGTCAGCGGGGTGTCCTCCAGGACGTCGTGCAGCAGCCCGGCCATCCGCAGCCCGTCGCCGAACGGCGCCAGCCCGGCCGCCACCGCCCGGACGTGGCCGATGTACGGCACCCCGAGCTTGTCCACCTGCCCCGCGTGCGCCTGCTCCGCCAGGGCGTCCACCTCTGCCAGGGTCAGCATCCGTCCCCCTCCTCCACCGTCGTCGTGGAGGCCCACTGTACGGGCAGCTCCAGCAGGCCACGGGCGCGCAGCGAGGGGCGGTGGCGCAGCTCCCCGGCGGGCTGACCGAGGGTCAGGGACGGGAGGCGGCGCAGCAGGGCGGTGAGGGCGACCTCGGTCTCCAGCCGGGCCAGCGGGGCGCCGAGGCAGTAGTGGATGCCGTGGCCGAGGGCCAGGTGCTGGTTCTCCGGGCGGGCCAGGTCGAGGCGGTCCGGCTCGGGGAACTGCTGGGGGTCGCGGTTGGCGGAGGCCAGGGCGAGCAGGACGGTCTCCCCGGCCGGGACGGTGACGCCGCCGACGGTGAGGTCCTCGGTGGCGAAGCGGCGGATGGCCAGCGGGGCGGGGCCGTCGTAGCGGGCGAACTCCTCGACGGCCCCGGCGGCCAGGGCCGGATCGCGGCGCAGGGCGGCGAGCTGCTCGGGGTGGGTGAGCAGGGCGAGCACGGCGTTGCCGATCAGGTGGACGGTGTTCTCGTAGCCGGCGAACAGGATCAGGAAGGCGAGCGAGGTCAACTCGTCCTCGCCGAGCCGGTCCTGGGCGCCCGCTCCGCCCTCGCCGCCCTCGTCGTCGCGGACGGCGATCAGCGCGGAGAGCAGGTCCTCGCCGGGCTCGGTGCGCTTGCGGGCGATCAGCTCGGTGAAGAAGCCGAGCATCGCGCCGACGGCGGCCTTGGCGTCCTGCGGGCGGGCCGGGTCGGGGGCGACCAGGGTGTCCGTCCAGGCCCGGAAGTCGTGGCGGTGGTCGGCGGGGACGCCGAGCAGGTCGCAGATCACGGTGATCGGCAGCGGGGCGGCGTAGGCGGAGATCAGTTCGGCCCGGCCGAGCGGGGCGATGGCGTCGAGCAGCTCCTCGGCGGTCCGCTCGACGGCGGGGCGCAGGGCGGCGATCCGGCGCGGGGTGAAGGCCTGGGAGACCAGGCGGCGGATCCGGGTGTGGTCGGGCGGGTCCATGTTGAGCAGGTTGGCGTCGAGCGCGGGCGGCAGCGAGAAGCCGCGGTAGTTGCCGGGGGCGGCGTGGCGCTTGTCGAGGGCCAGGCGCGGGTCGGCCAGGGCCCGGCGGACGTCGGCGTAGCGGGTCACCAGCCAGACCGGGAGCCCGTCGGGGCCGGTGACCCGGTGCACGGGGCCGGCCTCGCGGAGGGCGGCGTAGCCGGCGTACGGGTCGGCGGTGAGCAGGGCCACCGGGTCGGCGGCGGGGAGTCGGGAGGTCGTCACCCGCTCCACCCTAGGGTCGGCCGGGAAACGCCTGCGGGGCGGCCTCCCCTGACGTGGTGTCAGGGGAGGCCGCTCCGGGGGGATGGTGGTCCGTCACTTGGGGTCGCGGTCGTAGACGGACTTGGACCAGCGGTAGCCGAGGACGGTGAGGCCGAGGCACCAGAGCAGGGCGATCCACCAGTTGTGGCCGATCCCGGTGCCGAGCAGCAGGCCGCGCAGGGTCTCGATGGCGGGGGTGAATGGCTGGTACTGGGCGACGGGCTGGAACCAGCCGGGCATGGCGGTCACGGGGACGAAGGCGCTGGAGATCAGCGGGAGGAAGATCAGCGGGAGGGCGTTGTTGCTGGCGGCCTCGGCGCTGGGGCTGACCATGCCCATCCCGACGGCGATCCAGGTGAGGGCGAGGGCGAAGAGGGTGAGCAGGCCGAGGGCGGCGAGCCACTCCAGGACGGTGGCGTCGGTGGAGCGGAAGCCGATGGCGACGCCGACGGCCCCGACCAGGACGACGGCGGCGACGGACTGCACCACGCTGCCGATCACGTGGCCGATCAGGACGGAGCCGCGGTGGATGGCCATGGTGCGGAAGCGGGCGATGATGCCCTCGGTCATGTCGTTGGAGACCGAGACGGCGGTGCCGACGGTGGTGCCGCCGATGGTCATCAGCAGGATGCCGGGGACCAGGTAGGCGATGTACTCGGAGCGGTCGGCCCCGCCGCCGCCGATGCCCGCGCTCATCACGTCGCCGAAGACGTAGACGAAGAGCAGCAGCAGGACGATCGGCGTGAGGAGGAGGTTGAGGGTCAGCGACGGGTAGCGGCGGGCGTGCAGGAGGTTGCGCCGCAGCATGGTGGAGGAGTCGCGCACGGCCAGGGACAGGGAGCTCATCGGGAGGCCTCCGCGGGGTGGGTGGTGAGGGCGAAGAAGACGTCGTCCAGGTCGGGGGTGTGCACGGTGAGCTCGTCGGCCTCGATCCCGTGGTTGTCCAAGTGGTCGAGGATGCGCCGGAGTTGGCGCTGGCTGCCGTCACTGGGGAGTTGCAGGGCGAGCGCCTCCTCGTCGCGGGCGGCGTCGGTGAGGGCGGCAGCGGCGGCCTGGTAGGCGGACGGGTCGGTGAAGCGCAGGCGGACGTGGCCGCCGGGAACGAGGCGCTTGAGCTCGCCGGCGGTGCCCTCGGCGACGATCCGGCCGCCGTTCAGCACCGCGATGCGGTCGGCGAGTTCGTCGGCCTCCTCGAGGTACTGGGTGGTGAGGAAGACGGTGGTGCCGTCGGCGACCAGCTCGCGGACGATCTGCCACATGGCGTGGCGGGAGCGGGGGTCGAGGCCGGTGGTGGGCTCGTCGAGGAAGATGATCCGCGGGTTGCCGACCAGGGTCATCGCGATGTCCAGGCGGCGCTTCATGCCGCCGGAGTAGGTGGAGGCGGGCTTCTTCGCGGCCTCCACCAGGTCGAAGCGGCGCAGGAGTTCGGCGGCGACGCGGCGGCCCTCGGCCTTCGGGAGGTGGTGCAGGTCCGCCATCAGGAGCATGTTCTCCTCGCCGGTGATCAGCCCGTCGACGGCGGAGAACTGGCCGGTGACGCCGATCGCGGCGCGGACCTGCTGCGGCTGGGCGGCCAGGTCGTGGCCGGCCACCTGGGCCTGGCCGCCGTCGGCCCCGATCAGGGTGGAGAGGATCTTGACGGCGGTGGTCTTGCCGGCGCCGTTCGGCCCCAGCAGGGCGAAGACGGATCCGGCCGGGATGCGCAGGTCGACCCCGTCGAGGACGGTCCTGTCGCCGTAGGACTTGCGCAGGCCGACGGCGGTGACGGCGGCGGGTGCCTGCGAGGGCCCGCCGTTGTGCCTGGGCGTGGGCATGACAGATGAAGGCACGGAGCCCTCCCCTTTCGGTGAACGGACTTGCCTGGTCGGTGAGTTGGTTCCGCCGGAGGGGTCAGCCCCGGGCGCGCAGGACGTCGATGTTCCCGTAGCGGGTGCGGGCGTGGACCTTGACGGTCTCCTCGTTCTCCGCCGGGGCGTCCGAGCCGGTGAGCATGTTGCGCACCTGGCCGGCACCGGAGTTGACGTCCAGCCAGGCCGCGGTGCCCTGACGGATGCCCACCTCGATGGCGCCGTAGCTGGTCTCCAACTGGGTGGTGCCGCGCGTCACTTCGCCGACCCGAATGGTGCCGTGGGCGGTGGTGGCGGTCACCGAGCCCTCGGCCCGGCGCACGTCGATGTCGCCGTTGGCGCCGCTCACCCGCAGGTCGCCGCCGACCAGGTCCACCGAGGTGGTGCCGTGCGAGTTCTTCAGGACGGCGGAGCCGCTGACGCTGCCGACCCGGAGGCTGCCGGTGCTGGTGGTGATCTCGGCCGTGCCGTCCACCCGCTCGACGGTGATCGAGCCGTGCGAGGCGGTCAGCCGGAGCGGACCGGTGGTGTCCAGCCGGGTGTCACCGCTCGAGGTCTTCACCCGGACCTCGCCGAGCCGGCCCTCGCCGAGCACCTGGGCCCAGGCAGCGGTCACGTCGACCGCCGAGCCGGTGGGCAGCTCGACCGTGATGTCCACGGTGCCGGGCTTGCGGAGCGTGTTGCGGAACTTGGGGGTCTTCACGCTGAGCGTGCCGTTCGCGAAGCTCACCTCGGTCTGCTCGACGGCCCGGCGGTCGGCGTCCTTCTTGGGGTTGCGGGGCAGCACCTCGACCACGGTGTCCGCGCGGTCCGCGGCGGCGATGCGGATGGAGCCGGCCTCCACGTGGGCGGTGACGGAGATCGGCGCGGGGGTGTCGAAAGAAGGCATGGCGGTGGCGTCCTCTTGGCTCTCGATGGCATCTCCGCAGGCGGGAGACGTCCGGTGGATTTCGGCGCGCGGATGACGCGCCGTCAGGAGGTGCTGGGCGGCGGGGCCCCGGTCAGCGGACCCAGCCGGTGATGCTCTGCCCGACGGAGTGCAGCCCGCCCGGGCGGCCCGGCCGGGCGGCGGAGCCGCCGTCCACGGCGGAGGACACGGCGCGCACCAGCCAGGCGTTGACCGACAGGCCCTCGCGGCTCGCGGCCTCCTCGGCCCGCGCCTTGAGCGGGGCGGGCAGCCGCAGGTTGACCCGGGCGGTCGCGCCGCCCTCGTCGAGCTCGCTCCCTGCCGGGTACGGCTCGGCGGGCGCGTACGGCTCCGCCGGCGCACCGCGGTCGGCGGGCGGCAGCGTCACCACGAAGTCCGGGTCGAGCCCGCGCAGCCGCACGTCGACCGAGCCCGGGGCCAGCTCGCGGGTGATCTCGTCCATCGCGGCCGAGAGCACGTTGAGCATGGTCAGCCTGGTCGCCGACTCCAGGGGGGCGGTGAGGCGCTCCGCGAGCTCGCGGGCGTCCTCGCCCCCCGCCTCGGCGGCCACCGCGAGTTCGCGGCGGAGGTTGTCGACATACGGGGTGAGGTCCATGACGCCATCATGGCACCACGATGGCACCACCCGCAAGCCCTCTTGGCGCCATAATGGCTCCGCATGGCGCCACACCGCCCCGACCTGCTCGAATGCCCGAATCCGAGCCGATCCACGGTGGCGCCGCCGACCTATCGGCACCTCGACCGGCGCCACGGTGGCACCACATGGCACCACCACTGCACCAGGTGGCACCACCGGCCGCACGGGCATACACCGGCACCGCCGCGCCTTGAGAGCGGAGGACATCCCCTACGGAGAGGAGAGCACCCGTGCCGGTGCAGCCCATCTCGCCCGAGCGGCTGGCCGAGCTGCTCGCCGACCGGATCGCCGCACTGCCCGTCGACGACGGCCGCCGCATCCGGGTCGCGCTGGACGGCGCGGACGCCGCCCGGCCCGGCGAGCTGGCCGACGCGCTGGTGGAGCCGCTGCGGCTGCGCGGCCGCCCGGTGCAGCGGGTCTCGGCGGTGGACTTCCTGCAGGCCGCCTCGATCCGGCTGGAGTACGGGCACCAGGACGCCGACGCGTTCCACGACCTCTGGCTGGACGAGCGCACCCTGCTGCGCGAGGTGCTCGACCCGCTGGAGCCCGGCGGCAGCGGCCGGGTGCTGCCGACCTTCCGCGATCCCACCACCGACCGCTCCACCCGGGCCGCGTACGTCACCCTGCCGCCGGACGCGGTGCTGCTGCTGGACGGGCCGCTGCTGCTCGGCCGCTGGCTGCCCTTCGACCTGACGGTCCACCTGGCGCTCACCCCCGCCGCCCTGGCCCGCCGCACCGCACCCGGGCAGCACTGGACCCTGCCGGCCTTCGCCCGCTACGCCGAGGAGACCGACCCGGCCGGGCTGGCCGACCTCACCGTCCGCTGCGACGACCCGCGCCACCCGGCCCTGGTGACGGGGCCTCAGGGGTAGGACCCCGCTGACAGCGGGGGCACCAGTAGGCCGGCCGGTCGCGGTCGTGGGCGGCGGCCCGGACGGGGGTGGCGCAGCGCAGGCAGGGCCTGCGGTCGCGGCCGTAGACCCAGTGCATCCGGCCGGGGCGGGCGTCGGGGACGGTCGGGTGACCGGAGCGGGCCTTGTTGGCGTCCAGGAGCCGCTGGGCACGGGCCAGCAGGCGGTCCAGCACGGGGGCGGCGTCGGCGACCGGGGCCCAGGGGGTGAGGGAGGCCAGGTAGCAGAGCTCGTTGGCGTAGATGTTGCCGATCCCGGCGAGGTTGCGCTGGTCCAACAGGGCTTCCCCGAGCGGGCGTTCGGGGTCGGCGAGGATCCGGTGGGCGGCCTCGGCCGCGTCCCAGTCGGGGCCGAGCAGGTCCGGACCGAGGTGGCCGACCGCGGTGGACTCCTCGGCGGTGCGCAGCAGCCGGACCACCGGCAGCCGGTACCCGACGGCGGTCGGCCCCTCGGTGCCGAGCACGGCCCGGATCTGGTGGGCCGGGCCGCCGGACCACCGCTCCCCCGGTGCGAAGACGGCCCAGCGGCCGTCCATCCGCAGGTGGGTGTGGAGGGTCAGGCCGCCGTCGAACCTGGTCAGTAGGTGCTTTCCACGCGGCACCGTGCCCAGCACCCGACGGCCCGTCAGGTCGGCGGTGGCGTGCGCGGGCACCCGCAGCTCGGCCCGGACCAGCACCCGGCCGGTGAGGGCCCGGTCCAGCTCGGTGGCGACGCGGTGGACGGAGTCTCCTTCTGGCACCCGTCCATCATCCGGCACCGGCGGGCGGACATGAAGATCAACAACGCTGGTATGTTCGCATGCCGGTGATCATCCGATCACCGACACCGATGTGCGGGGGCACGGAACACCATGCGAAACACCACCACGGACGCACCCACCGTCGTACCCACCGTCCCGCGGCCGCGCGAGGCCGGGTCGATCCGGGCGGGCGGGGACACCGCCCGGGGCATCAGCACCACCCCACTGGCCCGGGGTTCGCACCGGGGCCCGCTGCCGTTCCGCCCCGGGGGCGACACCGACGTGGTGGTGGGCGAGGTGGTGATCGCCCCCGGCGGGACCACCGGCTGGCACTACCACCCGGGGCCGGTGCTCGCCGTGGTCAGGTCCGGCACCCTCACCCGGGTGCTGGCCGACGGCACGGTGGAGACCACCGGGCCCGGCGGCGTGGTCTTCGAACCGGCCGGGCCCGAGCACCCGCACGTCGGCAACAACCACGGCACCGAGCCGGTGGTCCTGATGGTCACCTACCTCACGCCGGCCGGCCGCCCGCTCTCGGTGGACACCCCGGCGCCCGCCCGGGGCGGGGCGGGCTGACCGGGCGTCACCGTCCGCCGCCGGTCAGGCGCCGACGCCCGGCAGCCCGGTGTCCAGGCCGTCGAGCGCGTGCGAGCAGACGCAGTCGCGCTTGGCCGGCAGGCCCTCCAAGGCCTCGAAGAGGACGGTGCGCAGCCGGTCGACGTTCCGCCCGAAGACCTCCAGGACCTCGGCGTGGGTGACGCCCTCACCCGTCTCCACGCCCGCGTCGAGGTCGGTGACCAGGGCCAGCGAGGTGTAGCAGAGGCCCAACTCGCGGGCCAGCACCGCCTCCGGATGGCCCGTCATGCCGACCACCGACCAGCCGTTGGCGGTGAACCAGCGGGATTCGGCGCGGGTGGAGAAGCGCGGCCCCTCGATCACCACCAGCGTGCCGCCGTCCACCGGCTCCCAGCCGCGGCCGCGGGCGGCGGCCAGGGCGGCCTCGCGGCCGTCGGGGCAGTACGGGTCGGCCATCGAGACGTGGACCACCTCGGGGTGGCCGCCGCCGGGCAGCGGCAGGCCGTCGTAGTAGGTCTGCAGCCGCCCGGCCGTGCGGTCGACGAACTGGTCCGGCACCAGCAGCGTGCCGGGCCCGTACTCGGCCCGCAGGCCGCCGGTGGCGCAGGGGCCGAGCACCTGACGGACCCCCAGGGAGTGCAGTGCCCAGAGGTTGGCCCGGTAGTTGATCCGGTGCGGCGGCAGGCTGTGGCCCCGGCCGTGGCGGGGCAGGAACGCCACCCGTCGGCCGGCCACCTCACCGAGGAAGAGCGAGTCGCTCGGCGGCCCGTACGGGGTGTCCACCACCACCTCGGTGACCTCGTCCAGCAGGGCGTACAGTCCGGACCCGCCGATCACGCCCAGCTCGGCGCGGGCGGAACGGTCTGCGCTCTGGCTCATGGTGACGGCCTCTCAGTCGCATCGGTCGGTGCTCGACGATCGAACCCACTCTACGGAGCCGGGGCATGATGGCCCCGCACCACCACCGCCGCCACCGATGCCGCCACCGCCACCACCGACCCCGGGGGACCTCCGTGACCGACGACAGCCCGTACCGGCTCCACCCGGGTGATGCCCGCTCCCCGGTGATCCTGCACGTCCCGCACTCCTCCCGGGTGGTACCTCCCGAGGTCCGCCGCGGCATCCTGCTCGACGACCCGGCCCTGGCCCGGGAGCTGGACCACATCACCGACGCCCACACCGCCGAACTGGCGGCCCGCGCCGCCGCGGCCGCCGCGCTCACGCCCTGGCGGTTCGTCAACCGGCTCTCCCGCCTGGTGGTCGACCCGGAACGCTTCCCCGACGAGCGCGAGGAGATGCTGAAGGCCGGCATGGGCGCCGTCTACACCCGCACCACCCACGGCGAGCCGCTCCGGGCCTCCGACCACGACCAGCAGCCGCTGCTGGAGCGGTACTTCCACCCCTACGCGGCCGCGCTCACCGAGGCGGTGGAGGAGCGGCTGGCCGCCGTCGGCCGGGCGGTGGTGATCGACGTGCACTCCTACCCGACGGCGGCCCTTCCGTACGAGCTGCACGGTGAGGACCCGCGCCCGCCGGTCTGCCTCGGCACCGATCCGTTCCACACCCCCGCCGGGCTGCTGACGGCGGCCCGCGCGTGCTTCGAGGGCCTCGGCGGCACCGGGCTGGACAGCCCCTTCGCCGGCACCTACGTGCCGCTGCGCCACTACGGGAAGGACGCCCGGGTGAGCGCGCTGATGGTGGAGATCCGCCGCGACGGCTACATGACCGAACCGGGCGGCCCGGCCGGCCAGGGCCTCGGCGCGCTGGCCGACGCCCTGGCCCGGCTGGTCGACCGGGTCTGACGCACCTTCGGACAACCGGTGGACGGCGGACGGCTCGGCTCAGCGCCCCGCCGTCACCGGCTCCTCCGCCTGCGCGGCGGTGGCCGCAGGGGTGCGGGGCGGGAGCTTGGCGCCCTCGATGTCCACGTCCGGGGTGATCCGGTCGAGCCACTTCGGCAGGCCCCAGGCCCGGCGGCCGAGCAGCGCCATGGCGGCCGGGACGAGGGTCATCCGGACCACGAAGGCGTCGATCAGGACGCCGAAGGCGAGGGCGAAGCCGATCGACTTGATGATCGGGTCGTGGTTGAAGACGAAGCCCCCGAAGACCGCGACCATGATCAGCGCGGCGGCGGTGACGACCCGTCCGCTCTGCGCCAGGCCCTGGGTGACCGCCCCGGCCGCGTCCTTGGTGTGCTCGTGGTGCTCGCGCATCCGGCTGACCAGGAAGACCTCGTAGTCCATCGCCAGGCCGAACAGCACGCCGATCAGCAGCACCGGCAGGAAGCTGGTCACCGGCCCGGCCGAGGGCACGTCCAGCACGCCGTTGAGGTGGCCCTGCTGGAACACCCAGACGGTGGCGCCGAGCGAGGCGGCGATCGAGAGCAGGAAGCCGAGCGCGGCCTTGACCGGCACCAGCACCGAGCGGAACGCGATGGTCAGCAGGACCAGGGCGAGCAGCACGATGATGCCCACGAAGAGCGGCAGCACGTCCGACAGCTTCTGGGAGATGTCGATGGTGGCGGCGGTGCCGCCGGCGACGTAGAGCGTGCCGCCGGCCTTCTCGACCTCCGGGGCCAGGGCGCGCAGACGGTGCACCATGTCGCTGGTGGCCTGGTCGTCCGGGCCCGACTTCGGGACCACGGCCACCACGCTCAGGCTGCCGTCGGGGTTGGCGGTCGGCGGGGCCACCACGGCCACACCGGGGTCGGCGGCCAGCGAGCGGGCCAGGCCGGCGACGGTGGCGGGGCGCTGCTCGGCGGGCACCCGGGCGGTGTCCACGACGGCGACCAGGGTGGCGTTGAAGCCGGGGCCGAAGCCCTCGGTCAGCAGCTGGTGGCTCTTGTGCTGGGTGCTGCTGGTGGGCTGCGAGGCGTTGCTCGGCAGGCCCAGGCGCAGGTCCTTGGCGGGCAGCGCGAGGGCCACCAGGCCGACCACGCCGACCAGCAGCACGGCCAGCGGGCGGCGCGTCACCAGGCTCGCCCAACGGGCGCTCCAGGACGGGGAGTCCGCAGGACCCTCGGTGCCCCTGTCCTTCCTCGCGGCCTTGGCCTTCCTCGTGGCCTTGGCCTTCGGGCGCAGGCGCTCGCCCGCGAAGCTCAGGGCGGCGGGCACCAGGGTGACGGCGATCAGCACCGCGAGCAGCACGGTGACGGCTGCGGCCAGGCCCATCGCGGTGAGGAAGGGGATGCCGGTGACCGCGAGGGCCGCCAGCGCGATGATCACGGTGGCTCCGGCGAACACCACCGCGCTGCCGGCGGTGGCCGTGGCCCGCGCGATGGAGTCGTCCAACTCGGCTTCAGGATCGGCGAGTTGCTCGCGATGGCGGGAGATGATGAAGAGTGCGTAGTCGATCCCGACGGCCAGGCCGATCATCAGGGCGAGCACGGTGGCGGTGCTGGTGAGGTCCACGAAGCGGGAGACGAACTGAACGCCCATCACCCCGATGACCACGCCGACGGCGGCGGTCAGCAGCGGCAGCCCGGCCGCCACCAGGGATCCCAGCGCGAGGAACAGCACGGCGAAGGCGATCACCACGCCGACCACCTCGGCCGGGCCGCCGACCTCGGTCACCGGGGCCATCACCGAACCGCCCAGCTCCACCTGGAGCCCGGCGCCGCGCGCCGGGGCGACGGCCTCGGTGAGCGCGTCCTTGGAGCTCTGCGGCACCTGGTCGGCCGGGCGGTCGAACAGCACGTCGGCGAAGCCGATCCGCTGGTCCGGCGAGACGGCACCGGTCTCGGCGGGCGGGGCCACGTGCACCACGCCGGGCACGGCGGCGGCCCGCCCCAGGCCCTCGGCCACGGCCTGCTGGGCGGCCGGATCGGTCAGCGCCTTCCCCTCGGGGGCGGCGAACACCACCCGGGCGGTGCCGCCGGAGGCGGTCGGGAACCGGTGCTCCAGCAGGTCCTGGGCCTGCTGGGACTCGATGCCCGGCACGGTGAACTCGGTGCTCGGCTTGCCGTGCAGGGTGGCGCCGAGACCACCGACCACCGCCAGGACCAGCAGCCAGACCGCGACCACCGCTCCACGGCGGCGTATCGCCCACCGCCCCAAGCCGTACAGGCGTGCAGCCATGCCGTCCTCCCTCTCGCCTCGCTCCGTGCCCCGTCCGGGCGTCTCGTTGCACCGTACGGCATTTTTACACTGGACTGTAATTTAACCCTGGGTGGTAATCTCCGCAGCATGACCACTGACGAGCGCCAGGACGGCCTCCGGGAGCGCTCCAAGGCCAGGCGCCGCGAGACGATCGTGCGGACGGCGTTGGAGCGGTTCGCCGACCGGGGCTTCGACGCGACGACCATCGCCGACATCGCGGGCGCCGCCGAGGTCTCGGCCCGCACGGTCACGCTCTACTTCCCGTCCAAGCTCGACCTGGCCCTGACCCACTTCGACGGCTTCGCGGCGGAGCTCGCGGCCGGCCTGCGGGACCGCCCGGCGGAGTGGACCATCCTGGACGCGCTGGAGCACTGGCTGCGCACCCGGTTCGCCGAGAACACCGAGCTGGACCAGCTCAGCGATCAGATGCTCGAAGCCAATCCCCAGCTCAAGGCCGTCGCCAACTCCCGTCTGGCGGAGGTGATCCAGGAGGGCACCCGGCTCTTCGCCGAGGAGACCGGCAGCTCGCCGGACGACTTCGCACCCCGGATGGCGGCAGCCGCGGCGGCGGGGGTCATCTCGGAGCTCTGCAACAGCCCGGAGCAGGAGAACATCGAGGCCGCCATCGCCTTCCTCCGCGCGGGCGTCAACACCCTGGAGTAGCGCCCCGGAGGGCGGCCCTCCGACGGCCCTCCGACGGCCCTCGGGCGGCCCTCGGGCGGCCCGGAGGGCCGTCAGGGGCGCGAGGAACTGCGCGAAGGGGAACGCGACGACCCGTGTGCCGGGTACGGACGCTCACGTGCAAGTGGATCTCCGTACCCGGCACACGGGTCTGCTTCTTCCGTCTCGCGCAGTTCCTCGCGCCCCTGACCGCCCTGCGGGCGGTCCAAGGGCGGTCCAAGGGCGGTCCGAGGGCGGTCAGGGGCCACCGCGGGCGTACAGTGGCCGTCCCCGGACGGGGGCGCGAGCGGGAGGACGAACGAGACGTGAGCAGAGCGGTGGGCCACCGGAGCCTGCGGTGGCGGGGGCGGCGCCCGGACGGTGCGGAGGCCGCGGTGCTGGTGCTGCACGGCGGCAAGGAGTTCAGCGAGGACCGGCCGGGGCCCGTCAACCTGCCGGCCCTGCGGATGGCCGGGTTCGCCCGCGCGGTGGCCAAGGTGACGGCGGGTCAGCGGATCGCGCTCGGCGCCGTCCGGTACCGCTACCGCGGCTGGAACGGCGAGCACGCCGACGCGGCCCGCGACGCCGAAGCCGCCCTCAGCGACCTCGCCGAGGCCCTGGGCCCCGTGCCGACCGTCCTGATCGGCCACTCCATGGGCGGCCGCGCGGCGATCCGCGCCGCCGGCCACCCCTGCGTGGCGGGCGTGGTGGCCCTCGCCCCGTGGTGCCCGCCCGAGGAGCCGGTCGCCCAGCTCAAGGACCGCACCCTGCTCACCCTGCACGGGGACCGCGACACCGTCACCGACCCCGCCGCCACCCGGCTGCTGGCCGCCCGCGCCCGCGAGGCCGGCGCCCGGGTCGCGGGCTACACCGTGCGGGGTTCGGGACACGCCCTGCTGCAGCGCTCCGGCGACTGGCACCGCGCCACCGCCCACCTCACCGCCGCCCTGCTCGGCCTGCGCCCGTTCCCCAGCGAGGTCACCGCCGCCCTCTCCCTCACCGACGCCCAACCCGGTGGCTTCGAACTCCCTCTGGCCACCGTGTAGTTGGACGTGACCCGTGTGCCGGGCACGGAGGCTCACCTGCACGTGAGTGTCCGTACCCGGCACACGGGTCGTCCTCTTCCGCAGCGCGCAGTTCCCCGCGCCCCTGACCGCCCTCCGGGCGGCCCGGAGGGCGGTCAGGTCACCGTCAGCCGCCGAGGCGGAAGGAGCGGAGGAAGTCGCGGCCCGGGGAGCCGAGGCCGGTGGCGGTGTCGTAGCCGCGGGCGGCCGAGAGGCCGTAGTCGGCGCCGATCCGGTAGAGGCGCACCTTCAGGGCGCCGTTGACCGTGCCGAGGTCGACCACGTTGCCGCGCTTGGAGTGGTTGGCGGTGTCGTCGACGTCGTTGAAGACGCCGCGCCCGGCCCGGTCGTAGAGCGCCGGGTTGGCGAAGCCGAGGGCGCGGCCGCCGCGGGCCTCGACCGCGTCGGCGAGCATGGCGGCGGCCTCCGGGGCGGAGACCGAGGTGCCGCCGTAGCCGCCCTCGCTGTAGGTGCCGTCGGCGGTGTAGCCGACCAGGGTGGCGGCGACCAGGTCACCGCTCATGGCGAGGTCGGGTGTGGCGCGCAGCGGGGTGGCGGAGTGAGTGCCGTCGGCGGCGGTGGTGGAGATCCGGTCGGGGACGACGCCCTTCTGGTACCAGGGCTGGGCGAAGTCCTTGGAGACGCCGCCACCGCCGCCGAAGTAGAAGGTGCCGGGGAACGGGGTCCAGGACTTCTGGTCGGCCGAGAGCACCGAGCGCTTGTCACCCATGGATACCTCGTCGCCGTACCGGCCTCCCCCGTCCCGGAGTTGGAGTGCGGTGCCGCCGACCGAGGTGACCCACGGGGAGGAGGACGGCCAGTCGGTCTGCGCCTGGTCGGTGGTCGCCTCGCAGTTGACGCCGGTGGCGGCGGCGCCCGGGGAGCTGTCGCCGCAGTCGCCGGAGGAGAAGGCGAAGCCGATGCCGGTCACCGCGCCGAGCTGGAAGACCTGGTTGTCGGCGGCCACCACGGCCGGGTCGATGTCACCGCCGGTGGCGTGCATGATCTCGCCCCAGGAGTTGGAGACCACGTCGGCCAGGTGCTCGTCGACCACCTTGGCCATCGCGTCGTACAGGTCCTCGTCGTAGCAGGAGTTGCCGCCGACGTAGACCACCTGGGCGTCGGGGGCGAGGCCGTGCACCATCTCGACGTCCAGCGCCTCCTCGCCCGCCCAGCCGTCGGCCCCGCCGCACTCGTCCTGGTGGGTCCACTGCGCCGGGGTGACGTGCTCCGTGTACTGGCCGGGCGCGAAGGGCCGGTCGCCGTGCGCGGTGGAGAAGTGGTTCGCGTCCTGCTCCATGGTGGGCAGGCCGTAGGCGTCGATGACGGCCACCCGGGCCCCCTTGCCGGTGGCGCGAGCGGCGGTCACCCCGTAGGCGGTGCGCAGTTGGGCGGGGACGTAGGCGCAGGGGGCGAAGGGTTCGTTCTTCTCGTAGCCCTCGGGCGCGCCCTTGGCGGTCTTGGAGCCGTAGCCGTCCTCCGAACAGGTCGGCACGGTCGGCAGCGCGGCCGGGGCCCTCTTGTCGGGTGCGGCCAGACCCTGGGCCGCGGCGGAGCGCCGTTCGGCCTCCCGGACCGAGACGGCGTGCGAGACGTTGACGTGGATCGCGTCGGCCAGGCCGGAGACGCCGAGCACGGCGCCGGCCACCTGCGCGGGCACCTGGGCGTCCCGGGCCGGGGCGCGGTGGGTGCCGTCCGCGGTGCGGTAGCTGCGGAAGTCGGTGCCGAAGGCCTTGGCGAACGCACCGGTCGGGCCGGTCACCTGGATGTAGTGCGCCGTGACCGAGGAGACGGTGAGACCGGCGCCGGTCAGCCAGGAGGTGACGGCCGCGACCTGCGTGGTGGTGGCGCCGAACCTGCCCCGCACCTGGTCGGCCGTCAGGAACTGGCCGTAGGCGGGGGATCCCGGGTCGGAGACCGCCCGGGCCAGCGCGGCCAGGCCGGTCGCGTCCCGTCCGGCCAGGTAGATCCGGGCGCTCGCGGGCACGGCGGCGTCCACCGCGCCCGCATCGGCCTGCGGGGTGGCCCAGGCGGGGTGGCTGCCGCTCAGGGTCCTGGCACCCTCGCCGACGGGTGTGGCGGAGGCGGGTGCCGCGGCGCCCAGGGTCGCGAGGACCAGGGCGGCTGCGGCCGCGATCGCGGCGGTGGCGGTGACCGGGCCGGCGCTCTTGGAAAGCTGCTTCCGTGCGGTGGGCACGTCGGCTCCCCTCTCGGTTCGACGGAGCGTCAACTGCCCCTCGTGGAGGCGTGACGGAGCGCGCTGCGGCGGCGACGGGCCGCCGCAGCGGCGACTGAAGTGGTGTGCGGAAGCTGTCTATTCGGACTGGCGTGTGCGGCTCAAGAGCGGGCCGCCAAGTTTTGCCCTGCCATGACCGGATCGAGGGGATCTCCTGCCCCGTGGGCCGCAGTGGGGAGGTTTCCGGAATCCGGGAGGCTCCCGACGGCGAAGCGGACACGTTCTGACCTAGATGGGGCCTACCTTTTCTCTTGTCGACGGAACGACCGACCAGAACGACGAAGACGGAGAGCCACCATGACCGAGACCACCAACCTCCAGGCCCCGATCACCGCCCCGGCCGTCACCGGGGAGCGCGCCGACCTGCTGGAGCAGCTCGCCAAGTCGCGGTTCTTCCTTCGGTTCACCGCCAACGAGCTGACGGACCAGCAGGCGGGGCACCGCTCCACGGTGAGCGGGCTCACCGTGGGCGGGCTGATCAAGCACGTCACGGGCGTGGAGCGGACCTGGGTCGACTTCATCCTCGAGGGCCCGTCCGCGATGCCGGACTTCGCGGCGATGACCGAGGAGGACTTCGCGGCCCGGGAGAACGAGTTCCGCCTGCTGCCGGGCGAGACGCTGGAGGGCGTGCTGGCCGCGTACGCCGAGGTGGCCGCCCGCACCGACGAGCTGGTGGCCACCCTGCCCGACCTGGACGCGGTCCAGCCGCTGCCCAAGGCGCCGTGGTTCGACGAGGACGCCAAGTGGTCGGCCCGCCGGGTGTTCCTGCACGTCATCGCGGAGACCTCCCAGCACGCCGGCCACGCCGACATCGTCCGCGAGGCGATCGACGGTGCGAAGAGCATGGGCTGACGCCCGCTCGGGCACCGCGGCCGCCGGGGCGGGCACCGGCGGCCGCGGTGGGATACTCGTACGGTCCGTACGGGTCGAGAGGGTGTCCGAATGAGCAGCAGCCGGGTGCGGGTCCTGCGCAAGCAGCAGCGGCTCAGCCTGGAGGCCCTGGCGGAGCGGGCCGGGGTGACCAAGAGCTACCTGTCCAAGGTGGAGCGCGGGCTCAGCGACCCGTCGATCTCCACCGCGCTCAGGCTGGCGGACGCGCTGGGCGTGGAGGTCGGGCGGCTGTTCTCGGAGGAGGTCGAGCCCGAACTGGTCACCGTGGTCCGGGCCGGCGAGCGGACCAGGATCGCGGACGGCGCCGACGGCCCGGGCGCCCCGCGCTACGAGGGGATCGCCACCGGCCTCAGCGGCAAGCAGATGGTGCCCTTCGTGATGCACCCGCCGACCGCCGGGGCCGAGAGCCCGTGGAAGTCGCACGCCGGCGAGGAGTTCCTCTTCGTCCACGCGGGCACGGCCGAGCTGGAGTTCTCCGACCGGACGGTCGCGCTCGGCCCGGGGGACAGCGTGTACTTCAACTCGGCCCTGCCGCACCGCTGTCGGAGCACCGGGGCGGAGCCGGCCCAGATCCTGGTGGTGATCCACGACGATCCGGCCGACTCCGCCGGACGGGTGCCGCCGCTCCCCTGACGGGGGCTCGGCCCCGGCCGGCCGTGCGGCCGGTCAGGCGGGTACGGCCGCCGTCGCCGCGAGCAGACCCGCGAGCCGGGCCAGGCCCGCCTCGTCGAGCGGCAGCAGCGGCTGCCTGGGGTCGCCGGCCTCGAAGCCCTGCAGCGCGAGCCCGGCCTTCACCGTGGTCGGCAGGCCACCGCTCAACAGGAAGTTCAGCAGGGGCAGTTGACGGTAGAAGACGCTCCGGGCCGCGTCCAGGTCACCGATCCGGACGGCCCGGTGCAGCTCCAGGGTCAGCTCGGGGATCAGGCAGGCGGCCGCGGTGCACCAGCCCGCCGCGCCGGCCGCGAAGGCCTCCAGGGCCAGCGGGTTGCTCCCGTTGTAGAACGGCAGCTCGCCGTCGGTGAGCCGGTGCAGGCGGTGCATGCGCTGGATGTCCCCGCTGCTCTCCTTCACCATGGTGATGTTCTCCACCTTCCGGACCAGACGCACCATCAGCTCGGGCGACAGGTCGACGCCGGCGGTGGCCGGGTTGTTGTAGATCATCACCGGCACCGACACGGCGTCCGCGACCGCCGTGAAGTGCCGGACCACCTCGCGCTCGTCCAGCCGCCAGTACGACAGCGGCAGCACCATCACCACGTCGGCCCCGGCCCGTTCCGCGAACCGGGCCCGCTCGACGGCGCTGCGGGTGGTGAGGTCGGCGATCCCGACCACGGTGGGCACCCGCCCCGCCACCGCGGCCACCGAGGCCTCGGCCGCCGCGTACCACTCCTGGTCGGAGAGGTAGGCGCTCTCCCCCGTGGAGCCCAGCGGGGCGACCGCGTGGCACCCGGAGCGGACCAGACGGTCCGTCAGGGCGGCCAGGCGGTCGGTGTCCACCGTGCCGTCACCGGCGGCGAAGGGGGTGACCGGGTAGGCGATGATGCCGTCCAGGGTCGTGTGGGTCATCGTCAGGCACCGTTCTGGGAGTGGTGGGCGGAGCGGGCGGCGGTCCCGCCCGTGAGGGCGTCGCCGTGGCCCGCGCGCAGGGCGCGGCGGGCGTGGTACGCGAAGTTGGCCTGGCCGCGCTTGGGCGTGGAGGTCCAGTCGTGCGCCTCCTTGGCGAGCAGCTCGGGGATCTCCTGGATCCGGCCGGAGGCGCTCGCCAACAGCTGGAGCCGGGCGGCCCGTTCGAACAGCACGGCCAGGGTGCAGCTCTCCTCGATGCTTCCGGTGGCGACCAGTTGGCCGTGGTGGGCCAGCAGGAGGGCGCGCTTGTCGCCGAGGGCCGCGGTGATGATCTCGCCCTCCTCGTTGCCGACCGGGATGCCGGGCCACTTCTCCAGGAAGGCGCAGTCGTCGTACAGCGGGCACAGGTCCATGTGCGAGACGACCAGCGGCGTCTCCAGCATGGAGAGCGCCGAGATGTGCAGCGGGTGGGTGTGGATCACGCAGGCGACGTCGGGCCGGGCCCGGTAGATCCAGCTGTGGAAGCGGTTGGCGGGGTTGGCCATGCCCTCGCCCTCGAGGACGTTCAGGTCCTCGTCGACCAGCAGCAGGTTGTCCTCGGTGATCTCGTCGAAGCCGAGGCCGAGCCGTTGGGTCCAGTACGTGCCCGGCCGCTCGGCGCGGGCGGTGATCTGGCCGGCCAGACCGGAGTCGTGGCCCGCGTCGAACAGGATCCGGCAGGTGAGCGCGAGCTTCTGACGGACGGTCCAGTCGTTGTCGGGGATGGCCGTGTCCATCCGCCGGTGGGCGAGCTCCACCAGGTCGGACTTGGACGTGCCGAAGGTTTCCGCAGCCATGGTGCGGCCTCCTCTGCTCGGAGTCAGGAAACTGCGTTCACCATAGGACACCTTGTGTCATCTGTCGACGGCCCGTGCCTCCGGGCTGTCGGGGCGCGGGGCTAGGGTGCTGCTCAGGCACACCGGACGATCACGGCTCCGGGCGGCCGGCCATGCCTTGGAGGAGAAGCAGTGCGGCGCTGGGAGTTCGTCGGTGACGGATCTGCGAAGTTCTGGGAGGCGGCGGTCGAGGGCAGTTCGGTGGTGGTGCGCTACGGCCGGATCGGGACGGCGGGGCGCGAGCAGGTCAAGGAGCTCGCCTCCGCCGAGGCCGCCGAGGCGCACCTCGCGAAGCTGATAGGCGAGAAGACCCGCAAGGGCTACACCGCCACCGACGAGGATCCCGCCGCCGCACCCGCTCCTGCTCCGACCGCAGAGACGGAAGCGGAGGCCGAGACCGGAGTGGAAGCGGGGACGGAGCCGCAGGGCGAGCCGGGAGTAGGGGCGGACGGGCTGCCGGACGAGACCACCTTCGTCTTTCCCGCCTCCTGGCACCGCGTCCTCCAGCCCCGCCGCGGTGGCCGGATCCGCCCGGTGCCGCGCCCGGCGGCCAAGGCCGTCCGCCAGGCCGAGGAGCGGATCGAGGCCCAACACGGCTGGATCGAGCAGGTGTTGACGTCCCGCCAGGCCCCCGCGGAGCTGGTCGCCGCCGCACGCGGGTACCTGACCGGGGAGGCCGACCCGCTCGGGGCCGGGGTGGTCGCCGCGATCCTACCGCCCGCCTGGCACCACAGCGGCCCGGAGAAGTCGCCCTTCGTCGACGACTGGGCGGTCCGGTTCGGCCTGCCGTTCGCCGCCCGCGCCCTGGTGGAACTCGCCGGGCTGCACGTCCACTACCACCAGAGCGGGATGGTCAGGGTCGACGTCCAGCTCCGCTACCGCTCCCCCCAGCGGCCCGAGCTCAACAGCGCCGCCCAGCTGGCCGGCCGGCTCCGCGCCCTGCTCGCCGTCGCCGACGAGGCCGTGTACCAGGAGACCCTCGACGCGCTGGAGGAGCTGCGCACCACACCCGTCAGCCGCCTGCTGGCCGCCTACCTGGCCCCGGGGACGCCGGGCTGGACCGAGGACTGCCTGGCCGAGGCGTCCCGCTACGGCGCCGAAGCGCTCACCTTCCTGCTGGCCACCGTGGACGACCCGGCCCAGCTCGACCGCCTCGACCCGAACCCCGACCTCGGCTACCACGACTGGACGGTGGGCCTGTTCGCCACTCTCGCCGACGGTGTCGGCACCGAGGCGGGGCGCTACCTGGACGCCGCCCTCGGGCAGTACCACGGCACGGACCAGCTGCGCACCGTCACCTCGGTCGCGGTGCAGATCCCCACCGACCAGGCGTTCCGCTTCCTGCTCGGCCGCCTGCCGGAGAAGCAGGCCCGGCCCGCGCTCCAGGAGGCCATACAGCGCTACCCCGTCCGGGCCGCCCGCCTGCTGGCCGAGACGGTGCTCGCGGACGGGCCGACCGCCGCCGACGCGCGCCGCCTGCTGACGACCCACGTCCAGCTCCAGCACGCCGTCCTGCCCGAGATGACGGCACAACTCGACGCGCGGACGACCGAGTTGATCGCTTCCCTGGACGGCATCCGACCCCGGGTGGCCGAGGCCGCCCCGGACGAGCTGCCCGCGCTGCTGGTCTCCCCGCCGTGGGCGCGCCCCCGCACCCGCCGCACCGTCCGCGTACTCGCCGGTCTCCAGGCCGACGCCGCACCGGAGTTGCCGTGGCGGGCCGACGAGAAGGAGCGCTGGGCCGCCGCCGAGGAACCCTGGCCCTTCCCGAGCGGGACGGACTGGGCGAGGGAGGCCAGGGAGGTCTTCGGGCACAGCGGCAACCTCTGGGCCGCGCGCCGGCTGCTGATGCTCGGCCCGCGCAAGCTGCTCGCCCCACTGCTGGAGAAGTGGCGGCCGGTGGAGACCTGGGGCGGCGGGGACGAGCTGCGGCCGGTGATCGCCCGCTACGGCCTCTCCGCCCTGCCCGCGCTGCTCGCGGCCGCCTCCTCGCAGCCGGCGAGCATCGCCCCGCTGCTGCTCCCGTTCCGGGACGCCGGGGTGGCCCGGGTGATGGCGGACTGCCTGGTTCGGCTCAAGTCGGCCCAGCCGACGGCCCGTTCGTGGTTCGCCCGGCACGGGATCGAGGGCGCCCTGCTACTGGTGCCGGAGGCCGTCGGCCCGGACGGTGCGGCCCGGAAGGCCGCCGAACAGGCACTGCGCCTGGTCGCCGCCGAGGCCGGTACGCCGACCCTGTCCGCCGCCGTGGCCGGTCGCTACGGCGTCGAGGTGGCGGGGATCGTCGGCGAGGCGCTGGCAGCCGACCCCTTGGAGAACGCGCTGCCCGCCAAGATGCCCGAGCTCCCGGCCTGGCTGCAGCCCGCCGTCCTGCCCCAGCTGCTGCTCGCCTCCGGCGCCGCGCTGCCCGAGTCGGCCGTGCGGCACCTGCTCACCATGCTCGCGCTCTCCCGCCCGGAGGAGCCGTACGCCGGGGTGCCGGTCGTCACCGGGGCCTGCCGGGCCGATTCGCTGGCCGCCTTCGGCTGGGCCCTGTTCGAGGAGTGGCGTCAGGCCGGGATGCCGTCCAAGGAGAGCTGGGCGCTGACCGCGCTGGGCTCCCTCGGTGACGACGAGACGGTGCGCCGGCTGACCCCGGTGCTCCGCGAATGGCCGGGCGAGGGCGCCCACCACCGGGCGGTCGAGGGGCTGGGCGTGCTCGCGGCGATCGGCAGCGACGTGGCACTGCTCCACCTGCACGGCATCGCCCAGCGGGTGAAGTTCAAGGCGCTCAAGTCCCGTGCGCAGGAGCGGATCGCCGAGGTGGCCGAGGGTCTGGGCCTGACGGCCGACCAGCTCTCGGACCGGCTGGTGCCGGACCTCGGCCTCGACGCCGACGGCACCACGGTGGTGGACTACGGGCCGCGCCGCTTCACCGTCGGCTTCGACGAGCAGCTGCGCCCCTACGTGCTGGACGGTGACGGCCGACGGCGCAAGGACCTGCCCGCGCCGGGGGCCAAGGACGATCCGGAGCTGGCCCCGGCCGAGCGCAAGCGCTTCGCCGCACTGAAGAAGGACGTGCGCACCGTCGCCGCCGACCAGCTGCGCCGCCTGGAGACCGCGATGGTGGCCCAACGCACGTGGACCGCAGCCGAGTTCCGTGACCTCTTCGTCCGGCACCCGCTGGTCTGGCACCTGGCGCGACGCCTGGTCTGGCTGGCCGACCACGACGGCGGAGCGGGCCGCACCGCCACCACCGCCTTCCGGGTGGCCGAGGACCGCACCTTCGCCGACGTGGCGGACGAGGCCTACCCGCTGCCCGGGACCGCCACCGTCCGCCTCGCGCACCCGTTGCTGCTCGACGGCGCGGCGCAGGCCGCCTGGTCGGAGCTGTTCGCCGACTACGAGCTGCTCCAGCCCTTCCCGCAACTGGGCCGGGCAGTGCACCACTTGAGCGAGGACGAGCTGGCCGCCAACCGGCTGCACCGCTTCGAGGGCAGCAAGGTCCCGGTCGGCAAGCTGCTCGGCCTGACCAAGCGCGGCTGGGAGCGCGGGGCGCCGCAGGACGCGGGTGTCGAGCGGTGGTTCTCCAAGCGGCTAGGCAAGCGCTGCCACCTGGTGATCCAGCTGCACGAGGGCATCGCGGTCGGCATGGTGGACATGTTCCCCGAGCAGACCTTCGAGACGGTCTGGCTGGACGTGGTGCCGCGCGACCACCGGAACAGCGACACCCATCGGCTGCGCTTCCGCGACCTGGATCCGATCGCCGCCTCCGAGCTGCTCGCCGACCTGGAGGAGGTGACCTCGGCGTGAACGCGTCCGACGTCCCCGACCTCCAGCGTCCGCCCGCCGAGGTGCGCCACGCCGAGGAGCTGGCGGCCCTGCGCGCCGAGGACCGCGATCCGCGCCCGCCGGGCTGGCAGCTCAGCCTGCGGGCGGCCCGGCGCTTCGTGATCGGGGACGAACGGGCGGGCGTCAGCCGCAAGTTCGTCGGCAACACGGCCCTGGTCGAGCGCGCCCTGGTGACCCTGGCCACCGACCGCGGCCTGCTGCTGGTCGGCGAGCCCGGCACCGCCAAATCGCTGCTCTCCGAGCTGATCGCGGCGGCCGTCAGCGGCACCTCCACCCTGACGGTGCAGGGCGGCGCGGCCACCACCGAGGATCAGATCAAGTACTCCTGGAACTACGCGCTGCTGGTCTCCGAGGGCCCGTCCCCGCGCTCCCTGGTGCCCGCTCCCATGCTGCGCGGGATGGCGGAGGGCCGGATCGTCCGCTTCGAGGAGATCACCCGCTGCCCGCTGGAGGTGCAGGACTGCCTGCTCTCCCTGCTCTCCGAACGGGTGCTGGCCGTGCCGGAGTTGGACGGCCCGGACGGCATGGTCTTCGCCCGCGCCGGGTTCAACGTGATCGCCACCGCCAACACCCGGGACCGCGGCGTCAACGAGATGAGCGCCGCGCTCAAGCGCCGCTTCACCTTCGAAACCGTCTTCCCCATCCCGGACTTCGACACCGAGCTGGCCCTGGTCGAGGCCGAGGCCGGCGCCCTGCTGCGCCGCTCCGGCGTGACGGTGGCACCGGACCGCGACGTGCTGGAGGTGCTGGTGACCACCTTCCGCGAGCTGCGGCAGGGCGCCGGCTCCGCCGCTCCGGGCGGGGAGCGGATCTCCGCCGTGATGAGCACCGCGGAGGCGGTCTCGGTCGCCCACGCCGTCGGCGTCCGCGGCTGGTACCTGCGGGGCGAACCCGGCGACGCCGCCGACCTGGTGACCTGTCTGGCCGGAACGGCCGCCAAGGACAGCCCGGAGGACCTGGCCCGGCTGCGGCGCTTCCTGGAGCAGGAGGGCTCCCGGCGGCGGGGAGCGCAGTGGAAGGCCCTGCACCGGGCCCGCCACCTGCTGGCGGAGTGATGGACCCTCAGGATGCCCGGGGCTCCGCTGTCGTCCTCCTCGGCGTGCGCCACCACTCCCCCGCCTGCGCCGGGCTGGCGGCCCGCACCATCGCGGAGCTGCGGCCGGCCCACGTCCTGATCGAGGGCCCGGCCGACTTCAACGACCGGCTGGACGAGCTGGTGCTCGGCCACCACCTCCCGGTCGCCGTCTTCAGCCACCACCGCGACGCCGACCGCACCGCCACCTCCTGGGCGCCGTTCTGCGAACACTCGCCGGAGTGGGTCGCGCTCACCCACGGCCGGGCCGCCGGGGCACAGGTGCGCTTCATCGACCTGCCCGCCTGGCACCCGGCCTTCACCGAACGAACCTCGACGCGAACATCCGCCACGGCTACGGCCAACCGCTTCGCCGATGCCGAGTCACGCTACGCCGAGGCCGTCGCCCGGCTGTGCGCGCACTTCGGCACGGACTCGGTGGACACCCTCTGGGACGGCCTCTTCGAGGTGGCCGACCCGGACGGTCTGGCCGAACGGCTGGACGCCTACTTCGCGTTGGTGCGCGGCGACACCACCGCCGACCTGGGCGACCGGGCCCGGGAGGAGTACATGGCCTCCTGGGTGCGGGCCGCGGCGGCCCGCGACGAGGGCCCGGTGCTGGTGGTGGCCGGCGGCTTCCACGTCCCGGCGCTCCGCGCCCTGCTCTCCTCCGCCCCGTCCACGCCCGCGTGGCCGCCGGTCCCGGCGCCGGCGCCCGGCGCGGTCGGCGGAAGTTTCCTCGTCCCCTACTCCTTCCGGCAGTTGGACGCCTTCGCCGGCTACCAGTCCGGCCTGCCGTCGCCCGGCTACTACCAACTCCTCTGGGAGCACGGCCCGTCCGCCGCCGCCGACGGCCTGCTGGAGCAGGTGGTCCGCCGGCTGCGCGGCCGTCGGGTGCCCGCCTCCACCGCCGACCTGGTGGCGGCGCGCAGCCTGGCCGACGGCCTGGCCGCCCTGCGCGGCCACCGGGTGCGCAGCCGGACCGACGTGCTGGACGGCCTGGCCGGCGCACTGGTCAAGGAGGCGCTCGACCGGCCGCTGCCGTGGCACGGGCGCGGCACGCTCGCCCCGGGCTCCGATCCGGTGGTCGTCGAGATGGTGGCCGCCGGTACGGGAGCGCGCGCGGGCCGGCTGCACCCGGACACCCCCGCACCGCCGCTGGTGCACGACGCCGCCGCCGAGCTCGAACGGCACGGCGTGCTGCTCGGCTCGGCGGTGACGGCCGACCTCACCGAGCCGGCCGGACTGGGTCGCAGCCGACTGCTGCACCAGCTGCGGGTGTTGGGCGTCCCCGGCCACACCCGCACCTCCGGTCCAGCCTCCGGCGCCGACCCGGTCTTCACCGAGCGCTGGGAGCCCACCCCGCTCACCGGACGCGAGGCCGCCCTGGTCGAGGCCGGCGCGTACGGCGCCCGGGTCGCCGACGCCGCTGCGGTCTTCCTCACCGAGCAGCTGCACCAAGGGAGTTCAACCGGCGCCGCGCTCGCCGCACGGCTCTTCGACGCGGTGCTCTGCGGCGCCGACGCGCTCTCCACCGACCTCCTGCACACCCTCGCCGACCGGGCCGCGTCCGTCCCCGAACTCGCGGACGCCGGTGCCGTGTTGGCCACGGCCCTGCACCTGTGGCGGCACGACCGCGTCTACGGGGCGGCCGGCTCACCCCTGCTCGCCCGGATCATCGGCGCGTCGGCCGACCGCGCCCTCTGGCTGGCCGAGGGCCTGCACGGCGGCGGCAGTGGCACGGACGCCGGCCCCGAACCGCGGCGCCTGCGCGCACTGGCCGCCGTCCGGGACGCGGTGCGCCACGCCGAGGAGCTGCTTCCCCTCCCCAGGGCCGCCGCGCTCGACACCGCCCGCCGGATCACCACCGACCCGGCCGCACCGCCCGACCTGCGCGGCGCCGCCCTCGGACTGCTGCGCTCACTCGACGCTCCGGTGCCCGAACTGCCCGCCCTTGCAAGGGAGTTTGCGACAGCCGGTCCGGCCCGTCTGGGCGACTGGCTCACCGGACTGTTCACCCTCGCCCGCCACGAGCTGACCGACTCCCCGGCGCCCGCCCTGCTGGACGCCCTGGACGAGCTGGTCACCGCGATGACCGAGCACGACTTCCTCACCGGCCTGCCCGCCCTGCGCCAGGCCTTCGCCCACTTCCCGCCCCGCGAACGCGAACGGATCGCAGAGCGCCTGCTGGAGCGGCGCGGGCGCCGCGGCTCCGCCCGGACGCTCCTGCGCACCACTGCCGACCCGCTCGATCTGGCCCGTGCCCGTGCCCTGGAGCAGCAGGTGCACCAGCTGCTCCACCGCCACGGCCTCACCTCCGACCCCCGGACCACCCGATGACCGCTCCCTCTCACGACGCCACTCCCATCCCCGTCCCCGACCCCGGGCTGGAGCGCTGGCGCCTGCTGCTCGGTGCTCCCGCCGAACGCGTCACCGGCCCGCTCGCCCCGGCCGCCGCCGAACGCGACGCGGCCCTGGAGTGGCTCTACGGGCGGGACGAGGACCTGACGGAGCGCGGGATCCGGCGCCACCCGCCGGCCGCCCCCCGCGAGGGCGGCGACGGCGCCTCCCTGCTCACCGCCGTGGACTGGCTCGACGCCGTGCACCGCCTCTTCCCGAAGGAGACGGTCGAGCGCCTGGAGCGCGACGCGGTCGAGCGCTACGGGATCGAGGAGATCCTCACCGACCCGGAGGTGCTGACCAGGGTCGAGCCCAGCACCACGCTGCTGCGGGCCGTGCTGCGCACGAAGCACCTGATGAACCCCGACCTGCTGCTGACCGCCCGTCGGATCGTCGAGGCCGTGGTCCGGGACCTCATGGCACGCCTGCGACCCGAGCTGCGCCGCGCCTTCACCGGCGCCCGCTCACGCCGCCCCAGCCGCCTCCCGGTCGCGCGGGACTTCGACTTCCGGGGCACGCTGCGGGCCAACCTCCGGCACTACCAGCCCGAGCAGCGCCGCGTGCTGATCGAGCGGCCCCGCTTCCACTCCCGCTCCCGGCGGCACCTGGAGCAGTGGCAACTGATCCTGCTGGTCGACCAGTCGGGTTCGATGGTCGGCTCGGTCATCCACTCCGCCGTCACCGCGGCCTGCCTCTGGGGCCTGCCGGGCCTGCGCACCCACCTGATCGCCTTCGACACCTCGGTGGTGGACCTCACCTCGGACGTCGCCGACCCGGTCGAGCTGCTGATGCGCGTCCAGCTGGGCGGCGGCACCGACATCGCCCGGGCCCTCGACCACGCCGCCGGGCTGGTGGAGAACCCGCGCCGCACCGTGGTCGCCGTGGTCTCCGACTTCTACGAGGGCGGCGACCGCTACCGCCTGCTGCGCACCGTCCGCTCGCTGACCGGCCAGGGCGCCACCGTGCTCGGCCTGGCGGCCCTGGACGAGCAGGCCGATCCGTCCTACGACCGGGTCCTGGCCGGACAGTTGGCCGAGGCGGGCGCGCACGTCGGCGCCATGACGCCCGGTCACCTGGCCGCCTTCGTCGCGGAGAAGGTCGGCCGATGACCGCGCCCGCATCCCGCCCCTCCGCGTCGGCCGCCACCCCGCCCGCCGCCCCGCCCGCACCCCAGGCCCCCACTCCCGGCACGGACCCCGACCACCGCCCGGACCTGCTCGCCCTCACTCCGGACACGCTCGCCGCCCTCACCAACCGGGGCCTGGTCAAGCGCGCCACCCGCGAGGTGGAGTCCGGCACCGGCCCGGAGCTGAGCCTCGCCGAGGACGGCACCCTCTCCGGCCGCCACCCCGACGGCAGCCGGAGCCGACTGCCGCCCGGTCTCGGCCTGGACGCCGCCTCCTGCACCTGCGGTGCGCCGGGCGTCTGCCGTCACCTCATCGCCCTGGTCCTCTCCTACCGGCACCGCCCCTCCTCCGCTGCGACTGCCGAACAGAGCTGGTCCCCCGCCGAGTTCGACGACGACCAGCTCGAAGCCGTGCTCGGACGCACCGCCCTCGCGGCCGCCCGCCGCACCCTGGCCCGGGGCGGCCAGCGGGCCACCGTCCATCCGGCCGGCCCCGGCCACCCCGAGCCGTGGGTCGAACTCCCCTCCTGCACCGTCCGGTTCCCCGTCCCGCACGGCCTCGGCTACGCGATCAGCGACGCCGCCGCCCACCTCCACGGCGAGACCGTCGCCCTCGCCGTCCGGGCCTTCCGCGCCGCCGAGGCCTCCGGCGCCACGGAGGTCACCCTCGGCGAAGCGCCCTCCGCCGTCCACTCCGATCCCCTCAGCACCGCCGTCGGCCTGGCCGACGAACTCCTGCTGGACGGGGCGGCCCACACCACCCCGGTCTTCACGGCCCAACTGGAGCGCACCGCCGCCCGGTTGACCGCCGCCTCGCTGCACTGGCCGGCCGCCGCGGTCCGTGCCCTGCACCGCCAGGCCGAGGCCCACACTTCCCGGGACGCCCGCTACTCCCCCACCGAACTGGCTTACCTCATCACCGAGTTGCACGCCCGCAGCCGCGCCGCCACCCTCGACCCGGCCGGCGCCCTCGGCACCCGGGAGTCCGCGGACACCCCGCTCCGGCTGGCCCGGCTGGTCGCCCTCGGATGCCGCATCACCGGCCCCTCGGCCCGGGCTCGTACCGCCGAGCTCTACTACGCCCACCCGGACGCCGGGATCGTCCTGGTGCTGCGCAGGCACTGGCAGTTCCCCGAGGACACCCGCCTCACCGGCCCCGACCTCGCCGACCGCCGGCTGCTCGGCGCCACCCTCCGCGCCCTCGCCACCGCCAACCTGGTCAGCGAACAGCTCTCCCGCCACCCCAACCGCACCGTCACCATCGGCCGCGGCCGGGTCTCCGCCACCACCGTCACCCCGCTCGGCAACGCCTGGGCCGCCCTGCCGCCGCCCCTGCTGGTCGACGACCTCGCCGCCCACCTCCGCCGCTCCGAGCACCGTCCGCCCCGCCTGATCCGGCCCCGGGTCGAGGCCGAGGACGCGGTCGTCCTCGCCGTCTCCGCCGTCGACTCCGTCGGCTACGACCCCGCCCGGCAGCAGGTCGAGGCCGTCCTCCGCGACAACTCCGGCGCCGCGGTCCTGCTCCGCGCCGACCACGACCCGGTGTGCCCCACCCGCCTCGACTCCCTCGCCGCCGCCCTCGCCACCGGCCGGGTCACCCACGTCAGCGGCCTCCTCCACCACCACGCCGGCCACCCCGTCCTCGACCCCCTCGCCCTCCTCACCCCCGACGGCCCCACCGTCCCCGACCTGACCCCCGCCGCCCCCGTCCCCCTCCCACCCCTCGCACCCCGCCCCACCGACCCCCTCACCCACGCCCTCGAATCCGCCCTCACCACCCTCGCCGACCTCGCCCACACCGGCCTCCGACACCCCCGCCCCGACCTCACCCCCACCACCACCGCCCTCCGCCGCACCGGCCTCCACCACACCGCCACCCTCCTCGATGCCCTCGCCACCACCCCCACCCCCGCCACCTGGACCGAAGCCGCCCTCCACCTCCACCTCGCCCTCGAACTCCACCACCGCCCCCACCTGATCGAGTGACAGACCGGCCGCCCCGCCCCGCTCGGCGTCCTCGGAGGCTTAGCTGAGCGGGTGTCCTGATGGAGAATCGACCCGGAGCAGCGGAGGTGCACACAGATGAGTACGGCAGCCCACACCCCCGGGGACTACACCGTCAGCGACCCGGAGCGGGCCCTCAAGTACGCGATCCAGCACGTCGCGGGAGACCGGGCAGAGATCATCGAGGGAGTGATCACGCCCTTGTCGCCGTCCTGGGCGCACGAGAACGCCGCAGATCTCGTGCGGCTCCAGCTCACGCCACGCCTCAACGCACTCGATCTGGCCTCCGGATCGGGCAACCTCGACCTACCCGGCTCCGAAAACTGGTTCATCCCGGACCTGGCCGTCGTCCCCCGCGAGCTCGCCGCGAAGACCGAGGGCGCCCTCCTCCCGGATCAGACCCTCTTGGTGGTCGAAGTGACCTCGACCTCGAACGGCGAGACCGATCGCACCGTCAAGCGCCGCCGTTACGGCCAGTACGGCGCACCGCTCTACCTCTTGGTGGACCGTCAACAACGCGAGTGCACCCTCTTCTCCGCCCCCGGCCGCCTCGGCTACGCCACCACCGACGGCCCCCACCCCTTCGGCACCCCGCTCCGCCTCCCCGCCCCGTTCGACCTGACCCTCGACACGGCCCACCTCTGAGCCGGGCTCGGGCGGGTCGGGTCCCTCGGGCGGGTCGGGTCCGGGGGAGCTCCCACGCTGCCGGGCACCCGGCGGGGTGTCAGGCCGGGTCGAGGCGGCGGCGCAGGAGGCAGAACTCGTTGCCCTCGGGGTCGGTGAGGACGTGCCAAGGGACGTCGGGGCCCTGGCCGATGTCGGTGGGGCGGGCGCCGAGGCAGAGGAGGCGGTCGAGTTCGGCGGCCTGGTCGCGGTCGGTGGGGTTGACGTCGATGTGGAGACGGAGCTTGGCCGGGCGGGGGTCGGTGCTCGGGCTCAGGATCAGGGTGGGCTGCGGGCCGCCGAAGCCGGTGCCCGGTGGGCCGATCTCGATGCTGCCGTCGGACTCGCGGCCGAGCTCGACGTAGCCGAGCACCTCGCGCCAGAAGGCGGCGAGGACCTCCGGGTCGACGCAGTCGATGACCAACTCGCTGATGCGGCATGCCATGACGGTGAGTCTACGGGGCCGACGGCGGCCCTGAGGGGGTGTCAGGCAGGGCCACCCGAACGGGCGACGGGGTGTCGGGCTAGGGTGCGGGGGTGAGTCTTCATCTGATCGTCGGACACGGGCCCGCCGGGGCCGCCACCGCTCGTGAGCTGGTCGGACAGGGGCACCAGGTACGGGTGGTGACCCGCTCCGGCCTGCCCGCAGGGGCGGCCGCGGAGCCGGGCGTCGAACACCTGGCACTGGACGCCACCGACGCCGCCCGGCTGGCCGAGGCCGCTAAGGGGGCCGTGGCGATCCACAGTTGCGCCGCGCCGCCGCTGCACCGCTGGACCACCGCCTGGCCGCCGCTCGCCGCCTCGCTGTTCTCCGCCGCCGAGGCGAGCGGCGCCGTACTGGTGCTGCTCGGCAACCTCTACGGCTACGGGCCGACGGCCCCCGCCGGCCCGCTCACCGAGGAGCTGCCGCTCGCCGCCACCGGCCCCAAGGGCCGGACCAGGGCGGCGATCTGGGAGCAGGCCGAGGCACTGCACGAGGCCGGCCGGATCCGTGCGGTGGAGGTCCGCGCCTCGGACTTCTTCGGCCCCGGGGTCACCGCGGGCGGCCACCTCGCCGCCCGTGCCGTCCCGCGCCTGCTGGCGGGGAAGGGTGTCTCGGTGCTCGGCGACCCGGACGCCCCGCACAGCTGGACCTACCTCCCCGACGTGGCCCGCGCCCTGGCCGAGGCCGCCTCCGACGAGCGCGCCTGGGGCCGGGCCTGGCACGTGCCGACCCTGCCCGCCCGCT